>CAZPQL010000007.1:0-58371 GCA_964588725.1 uncultured Rhodobacterales bacterium | reverse complement strand
TATTTTTGCATGACGCTGGCAAAACGCTGTGAATTCAGAAAGTCCTCCAGCCATCGGTGTAGGCGGGGCAGGGGCAGTGCGTCAAACCAGTCGCGATCCACGCTGGCAAACTGGCGCACGAACGGCGCGATGGCCATGTCGGCGATGCAGATACGGTTGCCAAACAGATAGGAATTTTCTGTCAGACGACCGTCCAATCCAGCCAGAAAATCCGCGGCCCGGTCGCGCGCCTTTGTCGACTCTCCGGTATCAAACCGGCTGGCGTATTTATAGCGGTCAAGGTTGTGCTTAAAATCACCGTCCGCCGTTTTGATCAGCGAAACGGCTGACTCAAGGTTGCCAAACCCGGGGTGAAGCCAGCGTTCAGGGTCGTTAGCCGTCAGTGCCCAGTGCATGATTTCAAAGCTTTCCTCAAGCGTCGCACCGTCTTGTGTGACGATCACCGGTACCGTTCCCTTGGCCGAAGCCGCCAGAAATTCCGGCGCTTTGTCGCGGAGCAATATCTCGCGCAACTCGCAGGTCACGCCTGCCGATTGCACGGCCAGACGAGCGCGCATGGCGTAAGGGCAGCGGCGGAACGAATAGAGAATCGGGCGGGACATGTGGCGCGGCCTTAGGCTGTCAACTGGCCGTTACAATGACCGGAAATTTTGGCGGATACAATCTGGCCGACGGGTTGATCGCTGGAAAATGCCACCGGCGCAAACCCTGCTGTGCGGCCCATACGCGGGCCTTCAAGAAGAACGGAATGCGTTTGGCCCGCTTGTGCCGCAAGATGGCGTTGAACGCGGGCTTCACCGGTCTGGCGCAAACGCGCGGCGCGCGCTTTGATTGTTGCACCGTCCACCTGGGGCATCTTGGCGGCGGGAGTTCCGTGGCGCACAGAATAAGGAAAAACATGCAGCCACGTCAGGCCGCAGTCTTCGATCAGATGCTCGGAATTTTCAAACATCGCGTCCGTTTCCGTGGGAAATCCCGCAATCAAATCGGCACCAAAAACCATGTCGGGGCGGGCGGCTTTGATGTCGGCGCAAAAGGCTATGGCGTCATCGCGCAAATGCCGCCTTTTCATGCGTTTCAGGATCATATCGTCGCCCGCCTGCAGTGATAAATGCAAATGCGGCATCAGTCGGGATTCAGTCGCGATGGTTTCAATCAAAACCGGATCGGCCTCGATGGAATCGATCGACGAAATCCGCAATCTCGGCAAGTCCGGCACCGTCTTTAGTATCCGCGCCACAAGATCGCCCAGTCGGGGATGCCCGGGTAAATCGGCACCCCAGCCGGTCATATCGACACCGGTCAACACCACCTCGTTATATCCGTTT
This sequence comes from uncultured Rhodobacterales bacterium, assembly GCA_964588725.1. GTDB lineage: Bacteria > Pseudomonadota > Alphaproteobacteria > Rhodobacterales > Rhodobacteraceae > UBA5972. The sequence goes on along the minus strand of CAZPQL010000007.1, from coordinate 57,043 downwards.
CCCACCAGCCGTTTGATCTGTTCCACGACAGTATCGGCGGGCACCGAGCGTGAATTCCCGCGCCCAAAAGGGATAATACAAAACGTACAGCGGTGATCACAGCCGTTTTGCACCTGCACATAGGCACGCGCGCGGGTGCCAAATCCGTCGATCAGATGGCCGGAGGTTTTGGTCACCGCCATGATGTCGTCAACCTGAATTTTTGAATGGCGAGTGAAATCATCCTTCACCAAATCCGTCCAAGCCGCCCCTTGCATTTTTTCCACGTTGCCCAAAACCAGATCGACCTCGTCCATTTTGGCGAAACTTTCAGGCTCGATCTGTGCGGCGCATCCCGTGACGATCATTTTCGACCCCGGGTTTTCGCGGGCCAACCGTCGGATTTTACGCCGCGCCTGACGTACGGCCTCGGCGGTAACCGCACAGGTATTCACGACAACAGTATTCGCAAGCTCTGCCTGATTGCCAAGCGCCTCCATTGCCTTGGTTTCATAGGCGTTCAGGCGGCAGCCAAGCGTGGCAAAGACCGGCGTGTTTTTCATGCGAAACCGTCCAGAAATGTGGGGGAAAAAACGCCATCAAAGACATGAGACGTTGGACCAGTCATCCACACGCCATCGTCGCGCCAGTCAATTTCAAGTTCCCCACCGTCGACGTTGACCGCGCAGCACTTGTTGGTCAGTTCTAACCGAGCGGTTGCCACGACCGCCGCGCAGGCGCACGAGCCGCTGGCCAGCGTTACACCGACGCCGCGCTCCCAGATCCGCAGCCGAATTTCGTTGCGCGACAGTATGTGTACAAATTCCACATTTGTGCGTTCGGGAAATAGTTCATGCCCCTCGATTAACGCGCCCAGCTTTTGCAGATCAACGGCCTCGGCGTCGTCCACGATGAACACGCAGTGCGGGTTGCCCATGCCCAACGCCACCGGCGCACCTTTTATGGGCAGCGCCAGTGTATCCACATCGCGCGCCAGTGGCACGTCGGCCCAGTCCAGTTGCGGCGCGCCCATGTTGACACGGGTCAAATCCATGCCAACGTCGCTGCAGGTCAGCAATCCCCGTCCGGTTTTCAAAACCAATTCGGTCAGGCCGCTTTCGTCCATCAAATGGCGTGCGACGCAGCGTGTGGCATTGCCGCAAGCCGCCGACAGACTGCCGTCGGCGTTCCAGAAATCCAGTCGTGCGTTGGCGTCCGCGCTGTCCAATATCACTGCCAGCTGATCAAACCCGACACCGCGATGCCGGTCGCCGATTGCGATGGCCAGATTTGCGCTCATGGGGTCGCAGCGCCCACGCGCATCCACCACAACGAAATCGTTGCCAAGCCCGTGCATTTTCATGAACGGCAAGCCGTTGTCGCGCCAGTATTGATCCATTTTGCGCCTATATCTCGGATTTTTGTAAAAGACCATAAGGGGCCGCAAAAGGCCTGTGCAAACAGGGGCATTGCGGCGGTGAAACGCGCCTTTTACACTTGACCGACGCCACCTCCCCTTATACGACGCGCATTCTAGTGGGCCCGTAGCTCAGTTGGTAGAGCAACTGACTTTTAATCAGTGGGTCACAGGTTCGAATCCTGTCGGGCTCACCAATAAAATCAACAACTTGCCTCAATTCTTGCAAATGAGTTCGAACGATTTTGTTTGTGAGCCACTCAACGTTTCACTTTTTGCGTGCGTGGTTTTTTGATGGGTCACAACTACATTGGTCTAATGCCCTCTGCGTCAGTGCGCCTTCGACTACAGTAAACCGCGCTTTATCTGAGATATCCAATATCGCCTGGCACGTTGAAACCTTTGATTTCAGGTCTCTTCGGGCGAGTCTGATTAGAAGCGAAAAGCTTTAGTCACGCGCGTAAACGTCCTCGTACCTGATAATATCATCTTCGCCCAAATAAGATCCTGTCTGCACTTCGATAATAACCATTGGTACCTTGCCCGGGTTTTCCATCCTGTGGACTGCACCAAGCGGAACATAGACCGACTGGTTCTCGGTCACGAGCAGCACTTTATCGTCGACGGTGACCTGAGCCGTGCCTTCAACGACGATCCAGTGTTCCGCACGATGACGGTGACTTTGCAAACTCAGCGCTGCGCCGGGATGCACGACGATGCGCTTGACCTGAAACCGCGGGCCAATGGCCAGACTTTCAAACCAACCCCAGGGGCGATAGTCGTGCGGCAGAGTTTCGGCTTGCGCCACGTTCTGTTGCTTGAGCGCGCGAACGGCTTCTTTGACATCCTGCACACGGTCCTTGTGTGCAACCAGCACCGCATCCGGCATGGCAATCGCCACGATATCCGAAAGACCGATTCCAACAAGTTGCTGGTTGCTGTCCTCGGCACGAAGCAAGGTGTCGTTACATTCGATGGCAGTAGCCGGGCCCGTCCTTACAACACCCGAGCCGTCCGGCCCGCAATCGCGCCAAACAGCGTCCCATCCTCCAAGGTCTGACCATGCACCGCCATATGGAACCACAGTCAGATTAGTGGCTTTTTCCATTACCGCGTAGTCAATTGACACCGCGTCCAAGTCAGACCACGGGCCGGTTGCGAGGCGCGTAAAGCCAAGATCAGACTCAGCTGCTTCGACGGCCGCCCGTGTTGTCTTCAGCATATCCGGTTCATGGATACCAAAAGAGTCAATGATGGCATCAGTGGAGAACAGGAAAATGCCGGCGTTCCACAAATGCTTGCCGCCGGTCAGCATGGCGTCGGCAGTTGCGGCGTCAGGTTTCTCGACAAATCGTTTGAGATCCTGTGGCACCGGAGCAAATTCGGCATCGGGAGGCGAGCTTATTTCCAGCCAGCCGTAGCCGGTTTCTGCCCGATCTGGCCGGATGCCGAATGTGACTATCTTACCCGATTGTGCAGCGGGAGCGGCAGCATGAACTGCGGCGCGAAAACGAGAGCCATCGGGAATCACGTGATCCGACGGTGCCACCAGCATCAGACTGCCCGGGGCCCGGGCTTCCTGGGTTAGTGCGGCCGCCAGAATTGCCGGTGCGGTGTTGCGCCCTTCGGGTTCGATCAGGGTGGCAGCAGGCGTGACTTCGACAGCCGCGAGCTGCTCGATCACAATAAAGCGGAAGTCCGATCCGGTGACCACGATAGGGGGTTCAAAGCCCTCACCGGACAACCGTCGAGCTGTGGTCTGAAATAGGCTTTCTTCGCCCGTGAGGCGGACGAATTGTTTGGGAAAACTTTTCCGGCTGAGCGGCCAGAGGCGGGTCCCCGAGCCACCACAAAGCAATAACGGATGAATAGGATGGCTCATCAACATAGTCCTTCAAGTAGGGAGCTCAACGACGAATATTGTTTTGGTTCTCCAGAAACCACCGGTAAGTATCATTCAGACCATCGTCGAGAGAAATGCGCGCGCTCCAACCCATGTCGGTCAGTCGCGAGACGTCCATCAGTTTGCGCATTGTGCCGTCCGGTTTGGTCGGATCGGTGACGATGCGCCCCTTGAAACCAATGACATTTGCCACTTTTTGCGCCAAATCCGCGATCGTGATGTCTGTGCCGGACCCGACATTGATATGACTCAACATCGGCGAGGTATTGGCGTCATAAGTTTCTTTGGACAGGTCGAGAACGAAAAGCGACGCCTCAGCCATGTCATCGACATGCAGAAACTCGCGCCGTGGCGTTCCACTGCCCCAGATCACCACCTCTTCCAGACCCTCATGCGCAGCCTCATGAAAACGGCGGATCAGGGCGGGCAGCACGTGCGAGTTCTCGGGGTGGAAATTGTCGCCCGGCCCATAGAGATTGGTCGGCATGACGCTGCGATAATCGGTGCCGTATTGACGGTTATAACTTTCGCAAAGCTTGATCCCAGCGATCTTGGCGATGGCGTAGGGTTCGTTGGTGGGTTCAAGCGGGCCTGTGAGAAGTGCTTCTTCGCGCATGGGCTGCGACACCTCGCCAGGGTAGATGCAGCTTGACCCCAGTTGCAAAATCCTGGTTACGCCCGCCTGATACGCAGCATTTATCACGTTGCCCGTCATCATCAGATTTTCATAGATGAATTGCGCCGGATAGGCGTTATTGGCGACGATGCCGCCGACCTTGGCGGCAGCAAGAATCACCTGATCTGGCTTTTCCGTTTGCATAAAATCGCGCGTGGCGGCCTGATCGGTCAGGTCCAGTTCGGCGCTGGTGCGCAGGATCAGTTCGGTCGCTTTACCGGCTGACCGGCGTGCCTCCAGCCGACGCAAAATAGCGCCACCCACCATGCCCCGGTGTCCGGCTAAAAATATGCGCATAGGGTTCTCCGCAACAATTCCGACATGGTTCTAAGACTAATAAAATTTGTCAAAAACTTGCCGATCCGGTTGTTGAGGCCAAATATTTTTGTGTGGCTTCAAGTGAAAAACTACAACATCGGGCTGTTTGCGGTAATTGAAATCCTTCACCCATTTTCCACCGACACTGGCAGGTCCATCCCGTGTTCTTTTAGCAGTGCATGGCGTTTCGCTGCGATTAAGTCGTGGGCCACCATCTCGGCGCACATGTCCCGGGCGGTGATCTCGGGGACCCAGCCCAGTTCTTGCCTGGCTTTGGTCGCATCACCCAAAAGGGTCTCCACTTCGGTTGGGCGGAAATAGCGACGGTCGATCCGCACCAGAACGTCTCCGGGATTGACCATTGGCGCATCGTCACTTTTGACTGCATTTACAATGCCGATCTCGTCCAGTCCTTCACCTTCAAAACGCAGTGAAATTCCCAGTTCTTCAGCAGCCCACGTGATGAATTTGCGCACAGAATACTGTTGGCCTGTGGCGATGACAAAATCTTCAGGCTTGTCCTGTTGCAGCATCAGCCACTGCATGCGCACATAATCCTTGGCGTGGCCCCAGTCGCGCAGCGCGTCTATGTTGCCCATGTAAATGCAATCTTCCAGTCCTTGTGCGATATTTGCCAGCCCACGGGTGATTTTGCGGGTGACAAAGGTTTCGCCCCTGCGCGGGCTTTCGTGGTTAAACAGGATGCCATTGCAGGCGTACATGCCGTAAGCTTCGCGATAGTTTATGGTGATCCAATAGGAATAAAGCTTGGCGACCGCGTAGGGGGACCGTGGATAAAACGGCGTGGATTCGGTTTGCGGGGTTTCCTGCACCAGTCCGTAAAGCTCTGACGTTGAGGCCTGATAAAAGCGGGCTTTGTCGGTGAGATTCAAGAACCGCATGGCTTCAAGCAAGCGCAGCGTGCCCATGCCAACAACGTCGGCAGTATATTCCGGGGCCTCAAAACTGACCGCCACGTGGGATTGGGCGCCAAGATTATAAACTTCGTCCGGCTGCACTTCCGAAAGAATTCTTGTCAGGTTGGAACTGTCGGTCAGATCACCGTAATGCAACTTAAAGGCTGTATGATTGCTGTGTGGGTCTTCGTAAATATGGTCGATACGCTGGGTATTGAAAAGTGATGAACGTCGCTTGATCCCGTGAACTTCATAGCCTTTTTCCAGCAGAAATTCAGCGAGATATGAACCGTCCTGACCAGTAACTCCGGTGATAAGGGCTTTTTTCATGCCGTTCCTGAAAAAGTTGCACACATTGGATTGCGAACCACGGTTAAGTGATTTTGGTATCAGATTAAAGCCGGAATTGGTCGTTTATCCTGACAGAATGAACCGAATTTGTCTGAAGAATGCCCCCAGATTGTCAGGTTCAGGACCTTGATGAAGGTGAATTGGTCCTGCAAGTTCCGGAAGTCCGATCAGGCGGCGTCCAAATTGATGAAAGAATACGAAAACGGACAGGTGACCAAAATGCTTTACGTGTATTTGGAATGAGCGCAAAGCGCGGATTCCGTACGCGTCCGAATTCCTGTTGATGTCTAAAGGGGGACGAATAAATTGTCCCGACGACAGGGTGTCATGCAGACGTCGATTTCAGACATATCACGAGTCTTTACTTCCCGTACTCGCCCTTGACCCGGGATTTTGTCGGGTCAAAATGGGGAAAGGCGCTGACGGTGGCGGCAAGACGTTTTTGCTGGCCGTCAAGTTGGCCAACTTCGACCGATGTACCAATTTCGGCGTGGGTTACATTCAGGCGTCCAAGCGCGATCACTTTGCCCAGCATTGGTGATTTCATGGCCGAGGTAATCTCGCCGATTTGGGCTTTGCCCAGACGGATGCAATCGCCGGGCGACGGCACAAGACCACCTGCGATTTCCAGCCCCACCAGCTTGCGGTGCGGATGAGCCTTGCGTTCCTCAAGCGCTGTGCGCCCGATAAAGTCATCTTCCATGGATTTCAGCGGCACTGTAAACCCGATCCCGGCCTCGTATGGGTCGGTCTGGTCGTCAAACTCGCTGCCCGCAAAAATCAGCCCGCCTTCGATCCGCAACATGTCAAGCGCACCAAGGCCAAGCGGCGTCATTCCCATGGGTTCGCCCACTTCCCAAATACGGTCAAACACCTCGACCGCATCCTTGGGGTGGCAAAAAACCTCGTAACCCAGCTCGCCCGAATAGCCTGTGCGGCTGATCACTACAGCGGTGCCGCTGACGTCGTCGATACGTGCGACGGTCAGACGGAACCAGCCAAGTTCGTTGATCGTGGGCTGTGCGGGTGCGGTCCAGAATACCCGATCCATGATCTCGCGCGACAGGCGGCCCTGTACGGCGATATTGTGTAACTGGTCCGTGCTGTCGCGCACCCACGCGTTTAACCCGTGTTTTTCCGCCTGTTCGCGCAACCACAAACCGCTGGTGTCGTTGCCGCCGATCCAGCGGAAATTCATGTCGCCAAGACGGTACACGGTGCCATCGTCGATCATACCGCCGTGCTCATAACACATAGCGGTATAAACCACCTGGCCGACGGACAGCTTTTTCATATTGCGGGTGACACACAACTGCATCAGGGCTTCTGCGTCGGGACCGGTAACTTCGTATTTGCGCAGCGGCGACAGGTCCATGACCGCCGCTTTTTCGCGGCAAGCCCAATATTCGCCAATTGATCCTAGGCCCGCGATCGTGTTGGGCAGCCAGTAACCGTTGTATTCGACAAAATCCCGCGTATGACGAGCAAAGCACGGGTGAAATCCAGTTTCTTTTGTGTTGGCCACATCTGCCTCCGCTGATTTTCTGTAGCCGACAGACCGGCTGAAATCTTCTTTTTCTCGGTACGTCCGTACTTGGATATCGGTGGGGTTCCAGCCGTTGGCCGGATCCACATCGCACGGACATCCGGTCGAAATACACACCAGATCGCTTAGGGCGCGCAGCATCACAAAGTCGCCGGGGCGCGACCAGGGATCATCCATGCCGATGGCATTGGTGTCGTCCAGCATGGTGTTAAAAAAGAAATTGATCGCGGGCCAGCCGCCACGGGGACGAATATTAAACCGGGCCAGATCGGCATTAATGTTGTCCGAGCAATTCAGATGTCCGGGATATCCCATATCTTCGTAGTACCGGGCTGTGCAGGCCAGACCAAAAGTATCGTGACGTCCGCAGGTATCCTGTACAATCTCAACCAATGGTTCGTGATCTACGCTCCAGAATTTTGCATAAAGTCCCGGAGTCGGGTAAAGCGATCCCATCAGCGAACGCGTGGTCGTGGGATCGATTTCGCGTTCCAGACCTTTGTCCAGTGCCCGCAGCGAAAACGCCTGAAAATCCGAACATTCGCGCCCCCTGATGTCAACTATCTGAATAAATTCGCCTTTTTTTACCTCGTAAGCCGTGGCGTTGCCGGGTTGAATATTAAAATCCTGCAACGGATCGGCCAGCGGATCAGGTGGTCCCAAGTCAGCCTTTGCAGGCCCGGGGTTGGCGCGTTTCAGGTACAGGATCAGCTCTGTCGGGGCGTCCTGATTTTCAGGCAGCATCGGTCCTCCCGGCGCGGCGGCGATCAAAAGACCGTCGCAAGCCGCGTGAAAGGTTTCGGTGTCTCCGGCACGCGCGACGTCCTGGAAAACCGCGACCGCGTCGCCGTGCGTCAGGTCAAATCCCGCCGATTGCAAAGCCGCCAATACCCGCGCGCCCGAAGGTTGCCCGTTGGCCAGTACGGCAATCACGCCGTGGGCTTTGCCAATACCTTGGGCACCCAGCATTCCGGCGTCCGATATGCCGTCCGGGGCAAAAAATACCAGTTCTCCGCGCTGCAGACCCTCGCGGTTCAAAATGGTGATTTCGTCACCTTTTCCAACCGGCACGGCCCGCGAACCTCCCGGTGGGATCGGGTGACGTTCCACGCCGTGGGGAAGGATCGGCAAGCCGGGCGCACGGATACCCCGACGCTCGTAGGGGGTTTCAAAAACGGGACGAACGTTCATTTTCTTACCGCTCGCGCATGGTAATTTCCGGATTTTCGGCCGTCAAAACGCGTTGGGATCGGTGTGCGCGGGAACGTCACAGCCTATTCCTATTCAAGCCCGTGCTGGGCGCGTTTATCAGCAGCCCAGCGGGTAATAAGATGATCAACCGCAAGTCCGATAAAGGCCACACACAGCCCAAGCATCAAACCGTTCCCGATGCCCTGTTTGTCCGACAGCGCTTTCAAAATGAACTGCCCCAGATCGTCGGTCCCGATCATGGCGCCGATGATGACCATGAACAGGGCAAAAACCACGGTTTGATTAACCCCCAACATGATATGCGGAAATGCCAGCGGCAATTCGATCTTGGCCCATCTTTGTAGTGGGTTGACACCTGACATCTGGGCGGCTTCGATCAAAGACGGCGGCACGTTTCGGATGCCTTCAATTGTGTATCTGGTGGCGGGAATGGTGGCGTATATGATGACGGCCAGTAAAACTGAAGTGTCGGTTACTCCGAAAAGCATGATAACCGGGATCAAATAGATGAAAGACGGGAACGTCTGAAACGTGTCGCAGACTAACAACATCGCCTTTGAAGCCATGCGATATTGCGCACAAATCGAGCCAACCGTCACCCCGACAGTCACGGAAACGATGACCCCGAAAGACGCCATATAAGCGGTTATCAGCGCGCGGTCCCACCATTCAGTGAGCGCAATGAATAACAAAAATCCGCCGACGACCAGTGCCGATCTGACACCACCGACAATATAGCCAACGCCCATCACCAGAACAAATGTCGCGCTGACCGGCATGGACAGGTAGGCATTTTTCATTGGTTGAAGAACGTTGACAATCAGTCCGACGTTAAAAACGTGCAGCCCCGAGTACCAATTATCAACCATCCAATCGACACCGGACTGCCAAAACCAACCCGTCGTGATGCCTTTGTTATGGGGGATCAGATAAAAGTAATTGATCCCATCCTTGAAAATAAACTTGCCCGCAAACGCCAAAGCGATACCGGCCACAAAAAGACCCGCAAATAGCAACCCGTATTTGTGTCGTTCCAAAAAGCTGAGGTCGGCAAAATAATCGGTTTGCTTATTGGCCCAGGCCAGAGACAACTTGTCCAGCACAACAGCGATCAAAACGATGCAAATACCCAATTCCAACGCCAGTCCGATGCGCAGTCCGTTGAGCGCCAGCAGCAGATTGAATCCCAGACCCTTGGCGCCGATAAACGACGCAATAACCGCCATCGCCAGACATTGCATGATAACCTGATTGACGCCAATCAGAATGTCCCGCCGCGCTGTGGGCACCAGGACATTCAAAAGAATCTGACGGTTGCTGCTACCGCTCATCATACCGGCTTCCACGACTTCTACGGGAACTTTCTTAAGTCCCAATATCGTCAGCCTGATCATCGGGGGCGTGGCAAAAATAATTGTTGCAATGGCACCGGCATGATCGCCTACACCAAAAAAAACCGTGACTGGCACCAGATAAGAAAAATGCGGCATCGTCTGCGCAATATTCAGCAAAGGCATGATCGCTTTTTCGACTGAACTTTTCTTGAACGCGAGAATCCCAACCAGCAAACCAAGAACAACAGAAACCGGCGCAGCGACCAAAACGAAAGACAGAGTTTCCATTGCCGGCTCCCACTGACCAAATACCGAAATATACGTCAGCGCAGATCCGGCCAGAAACGCCAGATTTCTGCCGTTCAGCGCATAACCCATAATAATGGCGCCGCCAGTGACGATCGTCCAGGGCAGGGCGGGCCAGACAGCCCATGGGTTTTCACGAACAAATTCCCAGCCGGTAAAAAGCACGATAGTTTTTCGACCGCCAACCAATATTTCGCGAATAAATTCGATCAGAATAAGCACGCCTCCCGAAATACCGCGCGTTACTTCACGCAGCAGTGCGGCTTGCTCGTATTCTTCCATCGCAGGATCATAAATCTGGACCGGCAAAAAATCGAACATGAGAAATTCTGTGAAATCATTGATGGATCCCGGCAACCAGGCGATCCATGACTGTAACCGCCACAGTGGATTGTCAGGGTTATGCGGGACGACGGCGACCAACAGAAAAAATGCTACGAGAATAGCCAAAAACTGCAGTAATTTCGGATTCTTGCGCAATTTGGTCATGATGGCTTTAACCGCTCAGTTCTGCCGCGTTGCTTTTTCCAAACAGGATATGGATCATGTTCGATGCATGGACCAATCCAACCGTCTTGTCGCTATCATCCACTACTGCTACCGGTTTTTGTTCGGCAAGAACCGCTTCGGCGACTGTTTCAATAATTGCGTCACCCGAAACTTTTAGATTGCTTAAATCGACCTGGCCATTGACGGGATCCATCACTGACTTGACGGTGAGCACTTTCTCTCTTGGAACTTCTTCGGTGAACTTGCTGACGTATTCCGTTGCAGGATTTAAGACGATATTGGCCGGGGTATCCAGCTGTTCAATCACCCCGTCTTTCATAATTGCGATACGGTCCGCGAGGCGGAGCGCTTCGGAAAAGTCGTGCGTGACGAACAGAATGGTCTTGTGCAAAACGCCTTGCAGACGCAAAAATTCATCCTGCATCTCTTTTCGGATTAAGGGGTCCAGGGCCGAAAACGGTTCGTCCAAAAACCATATGTCAGGTTCTACCGCCAAAGATCGCGCAATCCCGACACGCTGCTGTTGCCCGCCCGACAGTTGCCGTGGAAAATAGTTTTCCCGACCGGCAAGGCTTACAAGTTCAACCATTTCCATGGCGCGTTTCATGCTGTCTGCTGTGCTGATGCCCTTGACCTGAAGCGGAAACGCGATGTTTTCCAATACGGTTTTATGGGGCAGTAGGGCAAAGCTTTGAAACACCATGCCCATTTTGTTGCGACGCAGTTCGATCAGCTGCCTGCCGTTCATGGCCAGCAAATCCTCGCCGTCGATAAATATTTCACCGGCGGTCGTATCAGTCAAACGGGATATGCAGCGCAGCAAGGTCGATTTGCCTGAACCGGACAGACCCATCACAACGAGCATTTCGCCCTTGTGAACCTCAAATGACGCATTGTTGACGCCAACTACGCAACCGGCATCCTGAAACACTTTCGCGTCGACTTTACCGTCAGACTCGCGAAGCATTTTTTCGGCGTTATTTCCAAAGATTTTGTAAACAGACCGACATTTAATGACAGGTTCAGATTGTTTTGTTTCATCTACAGACGGCATTGCAACATTCCCTGCAGTTCTTTGACCTGATGCGGCGTGTTCGGAAATGCCACACGCGGCATCTTAATCTGAAAAGGGCAACTTTGGCGATGAAAAAATCCAAGTAAGTTTGAGTCTTCTCTCCGCGCAACTTGGTGTGCGCGAAGAGAATTCTTTGGATTTTACAGAGCCCACCGAAGGCGGACCCGTAAATTCGAAAAGCTCAGGATTACTGAGTGAACGGCTTCCATACATCTTCGTGGTCAGCCAGCCATTTCTTGGCAGCATCCTGATGGCTCATGCCATCGATGTCCACCAAAGCTGCCATTTGACCGATATCCCGTGTCGAGAACGAAATTTTGCTAAAGGCCGTGTATGCGGCTGGGTGCGTTTTGGGGAACTTGAAGTTTGCGGCTTTCTTCAACCAGCCTTTGGGTGATCCGCAGCTACCGTCTCCGCCATCGGCAACCCGGCAACCGTCGGTATAGCCTGGAAACTCGATAAAGACAAAACCGTCAGCGTCGGTGAAGTTTGGCGTCCAGTTAAACGTAATGATGCCGCGGCCTTCTTTTTTGGCCGATGCAAGTTCTGCCCAAATGGCGTCAGCCGAACCGGCGAATTTGACAACGTAATCATCACCCAGACCCAGCGCGCTAACCCGCGTCGGCATCAGATCACCATGCCAGCTTTGCGGGCCTTCAAGCCAACGCCCCTTGCCTTCAGAGTCGGCGGTTGCAAACACGTCTTTGCAGTCTTTCAGGGCTTCCCAGGCGGGCAGGCCAGGGCAAAGATTGTCGTCGATCACATATTGCGGAACACCCATTTCTTCAAGAGTCGCCGCTTTGTGGGTGCCAGCGTCAATAATGCCACCTTTTGCCATCGCATTGTAAAATGAGGCGCCAAAGCTTGACTGCCAGACTTCGTGCGAAATCGTGACGTCGCCGTTGCGGATTGCTTCGTACACCGCCTGGCTGTCAGCGGGCACATATTCGACATTGTCGCCCATGCTTTCAAAAATGCCACCAATCACGTAGGCCATCACAACCTGACTTGACCAGTTGTGGGTTGGTATGACGATTGGCTCAGCCGAATCCTGCGCAAATGCCGCTCCCGAAGCAGACGCCAAAGCCAGCGACAAAGCCGCTGCTGTTGCCGAGTTTTTCAGTCGTTTCATATTGGTCTCCCTATTTGTTTTCTGGGGCGGTTCCAAGCTCAGAGCGCCCTGCCTATTTTGGAATTCTCACGAATTCCGCGCCGGCCAATTACGACCTGCAAACTAGTCCTGAAAGTGTGCGGGAAACCGACTTTTATTGCAACGGCTTCACCCAAAAAACCGATCAAATTTTACTGAATTCGCCAAAATTGGTCTCAGTGTCCGCATAATTGGCATAGTTTTGGTCTATTAAGTTCTCTACGTGACCGATAATTTTTCGCATGGTGTAATATTGGTATTAATTTGGTATAGTATCGAATTGTGCCGCGAATCAGTTACACATCGGTCAAAATAAGCGCCTGCCTGGATGGTCAGTGTACTGGTGCAGGCAACGCAACGAAGCCTAATTTTCCATGTACACTTCCAGTGAATCGTCCATCGCGTCCTTCCATGGGGTATGATGTTTGGGTGCGGTTGATCCTGTGATTACCGATGTATGAGCGTTGTCGCGGAACGTCATGATGTTTTGCTTTTTGTACTTTTTCCACTGGTAAAAGGCCTCACAAGCTCCGTCGACGTCAAAGCCGGGATAATCTGTATCAGCAATCAGTTCTTTTACATAATCCCCCTGATATTTGATGGCTGCATAATCATCTTCAGCCGCGTCTTCCGCTGCGATCCGGTCAATGACGTCCTGTTCCATGGCCGGTTGGTCGGGCTGCTTGATGCGACCGGCGATGACATCGCGCACATACCAAGCCTGCGCGTCAAACATGTTAAATGTGAACCACTGGTCCTGCATACCCAAATAATGCAATTGCGGATTTTTGGTCCAGGTTACACCTTTATACAAATCGGCAGTCGCCAGTCTGTTGGCGGTTTTCAGGCGCAGATCGTCGGGCAAAAACGGAAAGTTGTGCCTATAACCGGTGCAAAGAATAATAGCCTGAACGTCTTTTGTCGTGCCGTCTTTGAAGTGCGCTGTAGTTCCGTCTACTTTCATCAGGGCCGGAACTTCTTGCCAGTTATCCGGCCAGTCATACCCCATAGGCGCGGTGCGGTGTGCCACGGTGACAGATTTGCACCCATATTTCCAGCACTGCGAGCCGATATCCTCGGCTGAATAGCTGGTGCCCAATATCAATATGTCCTGCCCCTTGAATTCCAGAGCGTCGCGAAAATCATGCGCGTGCAGAATTCTTCCGTTGAATGTCTCGAACCCCGGGTAAAAGGGCACGTTCGGGCTGGAAAAATGGCCGGTGGCAATGATCACGTGGTCAAACTGTTCTGTAGACTCGGTGTCGGTATTCAGATTTCGAGATACCACAAAAAAAGATTTGCTTGCTGCATCATACCGGACATCGCGGACCGCTGTATTGAATCTGATTTTGTCGCGAACACCCGATTTGTTGACCCGACCCTCAATATAATCGAACAACACTGCACGCGGGGGATAGGAAGCGATCTGTTTACCAAAATGTTCTTCAAACGAATAATCGGCGAATTCCAGCCCTTCCTTTGGCCCGTTGGACCACAGGTATCTGTACATTGAACCGTGTTGAGGAAGACCAAACTGATCCACACCGGTGCGCCACGAATAATTCCAAAGACCACCCCAGTTTTCCTGCTGTTCGTAACAAACGATATCGGGCACTTCGGCACCTTGCCCGGCAGCTGATTGAAAAGCTCTGAGCTGTGCGAGCCCCGAAGGCCCGGCTCCAATAATGCATACACGTTTGGTCATTGCGTTACCCCATATGTTATCACAGGTCATATCCCCTGAACGATTGTCTGCACGCTGTTGGACGCGGCCTGCCGCAATTTCTTGACCGGTGCATATGCGGACGAGTGATACCACGCGTGCGCGGCGTTTACAGTTGGAAATTTAATGACGACAAAGCGCTCGCCCGCGGGTTCACCTTCAAAGCTTTGAGCGGCACCACCACGAACCAGAAACCTGCCGTCATAAATCAAAAGCGTTTCGTCTACTTTTGCTATATAGGATTCATAGGCCTTGGCGTCTGTAACGGTGATTTGCGCTATAACAAAGCCGGGGCGATCTTGACCGGCCACGCCTAATGCGTCTCTGCGACCGAATTGCTCCAGTCCGGTTCAAAAGCCAATACTTCGGTGTCCGACGGCAGGCCCGGATTGAAAAGACGGTTGTGTGCCAGGGTAGCTTCATTAAGGGCGTTGTGCGCTGCCAGTCGCCACACCTTGCATGCGAGCGTGTATTTTTGATTGTAGGCGTCAAACAGCAAGCTGCAGTGTTCAGCGTCACGGATTTCGGCAGCGCCCTGTGAGGCGGGCGGGAATGTTGACGTCAGGATGTCAGAAAATTCCCTGTGCTTTTGGTAATAGGTCGACGAAAAAAACTGCAGCGCCTGTTCCCGCCTGATCGCCGGATCAAGGGTTTTTTGGGCCATGTACCGCATTTCAGGGGTCAGTGAAAAATTCGGCGTCTTGTTCAAAATCGTTATGATATGCCCAAGTGGGTCTTTTTGGCCGGACAATATAACCGCCGGTGTAATTGCGTCGCCAGGGCGACCCTGATTGTCGCGCATCATGATCTGCCGCGTCAGGCACTGCCATTTAAGAAACGACCATTTTAGCGGATGGTCCGCGTGGCTTTCTCCAAGAATTGCGGAAACTGAGGTCACGCTGCGCTTTGTTTCTTGTCTTCGTTCGGATCGAAATTCCGATCATGTTTCAAGCTGGGAACGCGCATTTGTGTGGCTGCAACATTGTCAAGATCGATGGTCGCTGGAACCAGTCCGGGTGTATCTCCCCCGTCCGCAATAACTGTGCCCCACGGATCGACAACCAGCGAATGTCCGTAACTTTCTCCGCCACCGGGAATGTCGCCAACGGCGCAGGGCGAGACGATGTAGACCCCGTTTTCAATTGCCCGCGCACGGTTCAGAACATGCCAGTGGGCCTCACCGGTTTTCTTCACAAACGCGGCGGGTACACAGATGATTTCTGCACCGGCTTTGGCGAGAATGCGAAACAACGCCGGAAACCGTAGGTCATAGCAGATGGTATGGCCGATGCGCCCGAACGGTGTATCAAATACCACGGCTTTGTTGCCTGCGGCCACACGGGCGCTTTCGCGGTATACTTCGCTGTCGGATAATTGCACATCAAACAGGTGGATTTTATCATAGCGGCTGTGGATTTCACCGCTGTTGTCCAAAACGATGCTGCGGTTGATGATTTTGCCGTCCGGACCGGCAACCGCGACTGAACCCAACATGATCCACACGCTATGTTCGTTGGCAAAGTCTCTGAACGCCGCCAGAACCGGATGTTGCGGTTCGGGTGCAAACGGCGGAGCAAGCTCTATGCCTTCACTTTTCAACCCGCCGCAATATTCCGGCAAAAACAGAAACTGCGCGCCTGTTTCCACTGCGCGTCTGGCCAATGGCAGCGCTTCTGCAATTGCCTGCTTGAAATCCGCCATTGGACGGGTCTGCAAACAGGCGATTTTACATGACCGTGACATACTAAAATTTCATATAGGCCTTGCGCAGCATGACCAGCGGATGCCGGTCCGACATCTGAAATTTCAGCAGTAACTCGCGGGCAATCATGTCACGGTCCTGCTGATTGTCAGGCAGCTCGATACTATCGGGTATTGACACCCAGCCGTTATTGTTGCGGTCAAACACTGCGGGTTTACCGTCTTCGTATCCCATGTGAACGTCTTCAAGCCAATTCAGGTCGTCCCATCCCATGACTTCCATATATTTGGTCAGAAACGGTGAAATCTTTTTGTAATCCGGCACCAGATTGACGTCGTACCGATAGCCGATATGTTGACCGATTTCGATTTCCCGCTCGGATTCAAGCCCGGCAGCATCTTTGACAAACTGATCGACATCCGTGATTTCAGAGCCACGGTATTGGGTTCCAGCCATAACAGATCTCCTTACAAATTGTGGTAGTCTTTAACACCAACAGTATAGTTGGTTCCAGCCAACGGCACAGCCGCCATGGCGGAAGCCTCCATGGTCAGTGCGGCCAGATCTTCAGGCTCCAGACTGTGGATATGGGTTTTTCCGCAGGCCCGTGCAAAAAGCTGTGCTTCGATTGTCAGGGTGTGCAGGAAATTATACACACGTTCCGCAGCCTCGTCCGGATCAAGACGTTGACGCAAAACCGGGTCTTGTGTGGCAACGCCAACCGGGCAACGTCCGGTATGGCAATTGTAACAATGACCGGCAGGTGCGCCAACTTCTTCTTCGAAATTGGCTTCGGGTATGTCTTTGTTGCAATTGAGAGCCATCATCGCCGAGTGACCGATGGCAATGGCGTCCGCGCCCAGTGCGATCGCCTTGGCCACATCGGCACCGTTACGGATGCCCCCAGCGTAAACCAAACTGATTTCGCCGCGCTTGCCCAGATCATCAATCGCCTTGCGGGCCTGACGAATGGCCGCAATACCAGGCACACCGGTGTCCTCGGTCGCCAGATGCGGTCCGGCCCCGGTCGAACCTTCCATGCCGTCGATGTAAATAGAGTCCGGATCGCATTTCACCGCCATGCGCACATCGTCATAGACCCGTGCCGCCCCCAGTTTCAGCTGAATCGGGATTTGCCAGTCAGTGGCTTCACGGATTTCCTGAATTTTCAGCGCCAGATCGTCCGGGCCCAGCCAGTCGGGATGACGGGCAGGTGACCGCTGGTCGATGCCGGCAGGAAGAGACCGCATCTCGGCCACCTGATCCGTCACTTTTTGGCCCATAAGATGGCCGCCAAGTCCTACTTTGCAGCCCTGACCGATAAAAAATTCAACGCCGTCGGCCAGAACAAGGTGATTGGGGTTAAAGCCATACCGTGACTGAATACACTGGTAGAACCATTTCGAGGAATACCGACGCTCATCCGGAATCATCCCGCCTTCGCCGGAACAAGTGGCTGTGCCCGCCATAGTGGCGCCGCGCGCCAATGCGGTTTTCGCCTCATAAGACAGTGCGCCAAAGCTCATACCCGTGATGTAAACCGGAATGTCCAGCACCAGTGGATTCTTCGCACGGGGGCCGATTACCGTTTTGGTTTCGCATTTTTCGCGGTAGCCTTCGATCACAAACCGGGTCAGCGTTCCGGGCATGAACGTCAAGTCATCCCAGTGCGGAATTTTTTTGAACAGGGACATACCGCGCATACGGTAGCGGCCCAGCTGCGCCTTGATGTGGATGTCGTCGATTACTTTCGGCGGGAAGATAAAACTGTCACCCATCCGCGTTGTGTCGCGGTCCAGCGGTTTCTTCGCCTTGATGTCACCATCGGCCATAATGATATTCCTTTTAAGCGTTAGAGAATGAGCTTTTTCTCTGATGGTTCCAGATTGTCATAATTCCACAACTGACGACCGGCTACGATTTTCTTGAAGTGATCCACACCTTTGTCGGTCAGAAGCCCGTACTGCTTCAGTTTACGTGTCAGCCAGGCTTTATCCGTGTCGGACAACGCGTCGGGCACAGCATCGACGCCGCAAGACTGTATTTCGCCACCCACGTAAATGGTGCCGTCGTACATGCTGTCGCCAAGGTTCTTACCGGCGTTTCCGCAGATGATCATCCGACCCCGCTGCATCATAAAACCGGTCAGCGCACCTGTGTCTCCTCCCACAATGATTGTGCCACCTTTTTGGTCGATGCCGGTTCGTGAACCGACCGAGCCCATGGATACCAGATCGCCCCCGCGGATCGCGGCACCAAAAGTTGAACCGGCGTTCTTTTCAACCACCACTGTACCCGCCAGCATATTTTCGGCGCAGGACCAGCCAACCCGGCCCTTGATAGTGACATTCGGTCCGTCAATTAGTCCAACACCAAAATACCCAAGCGAGCCTTCGATAATCAGATTCAGGCGGGTCAAGATGCCAACACCAAGACTGTGTTTGCCGCGCGGGTTTTTAATGACAATTGTTCCGTAGCCCTCGGACATAAGCTCGCGTATTCGCGCATTTGCCTCTGTCGAAGTCAGATCATCGACATCCAGTTCCGTACGTTTGTTGAAGTCAACTGCCGGAGCCCAGGGGTACTCAAAGCGTTCTTCTTCGTCCGGGTCGAATTCGATCCGCATGGCGCGGCCCGTCAGCTGGTCTGTTCGCATACCAAGCGCGGTGATGCGCTCTTCCTGACTCATTTTTTTGAGTTCAGAATCACTTAGGCTTGCCATACCCGGACCTCCTCGTCGTAAGGGTCAGTTGTGTCAATCTCGTGGGGTAGAATTGCGCGGATAGCCACTTCTTCGCTGGCCATGGCAATCAAATCGTCACTTTCGTAAAGCACCAGCGGTTTGGCTGCCATCGTGTCCTTGGCCATGCCCAGCTGGTCTTTGGTGGCTACAAGATAGGTAAACACGCCATCGATTTCTTCGATCGAATTTCTCAAGCTATCCTCAAGACTTATTCCATTGGACAGGTTGTGGGCCGTATAAACCGCAAGAAGTTCGCTGTCGCAATTGGACATGAAACGGTGACCTTTTCGCTCCATTTCGCGGCGCATGATCCAATAGTTGGTGATTTGCCCGTTATGAACGACCGAAATATCATTGTAGGGAAAGGCCCAGTAGGGATGCGCCGACTTAATATCCACGTCAGATTCGGTTGCCATGCGCGTATGCCCGATGCCGTGAGTGCCGGTGAAATCGTTCAGACCGTAGGCTTTGGCAACTTCTGCGGCGTCGCCCAGATCCTTGATCAGCTCCAGGCCATTGCCCATGGACAGGATTTCGGTGCCTTTGTCCTCTTCGATATGTGTGGCCATGGCGGCGGTATCGCCATCGTGTGATAACACGTACCGCAGCGCGTATTCGCGTGCTGCGTCTTTTGACTCCACGATAGCACCGTGTTCTTCAAGAATGGCATCAACCCGCGCGATCCGGTCGGCGATCAGTTTATGCACGCCGTGCCCCACAGCGCGGTCTTCGGCTTCGGCAACCTTGATGCGCATGATGTATTCTTCCGGCGCACGCCCGTCGGAATATACGGCATAGCCGGTCGAATCAGGTCCGCGGTGTTTGAGCGCCTGCAACATCGCGGTCATTTCACCCCCGACGTTAGAGTTCTTGCCTCTGTAAATTAGTCCTGCAATCCCGCACATGATTGATGTGTCTCCTGTTGGTTTGGGTAAGCTGGTATTGCGTCCAGCTTACCGATTGTTCTGTAGGGTGGGTGCCAACCCACCGTGCGCTGACTTACGGAAGGCATTCCATATAAGTATCATTGTCCCAATTGGTCACTTCAGACATAAAACGCGCGAATTCATCATATTTGTATTCGTGGAAAAGACGGTACATTTCGCCCGGCATTCCACGACGAACCACTTCGCTGTTCTCAAGGAAATCAAGCGCTTCACCCAGGGACATTGGCAGTTTTTTCACCTGTTTGCCGGCCTTGATCGCGTCATAGATATTTCGCTCTTCCGGTTTTCCGGGATCAAGTTTATTTACGATACCGTCGTCCATCGCCGCCAATAGTGTGCTGCCCATAAGATAGGGGTTAACCATGCTGTCAACAGAGCGGTACTCAAACCTGCCCGGAGCTGACACACGCAATCCGGTCGTGCGGTTCTGAAATCCCCAGTCCGCAAAAACCGGAGCCCAGAAACCGGTGTCCCACAAGCGCCGGTAGGAATTCACAGTAGAGCAACCGATCGCCGTCAGGGCTTGCAGGTGGTGGACGACTCCACCTATTGCTTCAAGACCTTCTGTGCCCGGCATTTGCGGATCATCGTCGTCGGGCATAAAGGTGTTTTCGCCGCCTTTGACGTACATGTAATTGTCGGCCATGCCGGGCAAGTCTTTGGGATTGTTACCGCATTTAACCAATTCGTCTTCGCCGCCGCGCCAAAGCGACATGTTGTGGTGACAGCCGGATGCCGAAACACCCATGAACGGTTTGGTCATAAAGCAGGCAAATATGCCGTTTTCGCGGGCAACCTGCGCACAGATTTGGCGGTAAGTGGTCAGACGGTCGGCGTTGCGCAACACGTCGTCATACATCCAGTTCAGTTCCAACTGCCCGGGCGCGTCTTCGTGATCACCCTGGATCATATCCAGACCCATCTTGCGGGCATAACGGATGACCTGCATCGATACGGGTCGCAGGCTTTCGAATTGGTCGATGTGATAGCAATAGGGTTTGGAATAACCGTCTTTCGGCTTGCCGTTCTCATCGAACTTTAGCCACATCATTTCGGGTTCGGTTCCGATCCGTAGGCGACGACCGTGCTTTTTCTCAAAATCATCGTGCATCCGGCGCAGGTTACCGCGACCGTCCGATGTCAGATATCCACCGGGATTCTCTTTTTCTTCGCGGTTGCGAAACAAAGTCGAGTACATCCGGCCAATTTCGGGCGCCCAGGGAAGCTGCATGAAAGTTTCCGGCTCTGGTATACCGACCAGTTCGGCAGCCTCGGGCCCGTAACCAAGATAATTTCCTGCCCGGTCTGTAAACAAGTTAACCGTCGCGCCATAAACCAGCTGAAAACCTTTCATGGCGACCGTTTCCCAGTGGTCTGCAGGAATGCCTTTACCCATGATTTTTCCGGTGACCGAAACAAACTGCAAATAAAGATATTCAATCCCCATCGCGTCGATCATCTTGCGGACTTCTTTGATTTTCTCCGCACGCCCAGGTGCTTCCACAAATCGTTGCAGGTCAGTCTCGGCCATTATTTTCTCCCTTTGGTTTTTCGTTTCGGGGTCTTGTTGCCCCACAATCTAATTTGCAGCCTGTCAGCTCCACGGGTAGGGGCTGTTTGATACCGGATGCAAATTGCCTTTTTCGAAGCGGTCAAAACGGAACGGTTCCAGCAACTCCTGAGTTTCGCCAAGAACTTCGTCGGCGATCAGATGCCCGACACCCAGCATTTTCCAGCCGTGGTTGCTATCGGCAATCAAGGTAGCATTGTCATGGAAGTGGTCAAACACCGGAAAACTGTCAGCGGTAAAGCAACCGATCCCGCCGGACGCCTCGCGGTGGTATTTACCCATCATGCCTTCAAAGCGTTTATGGCAATGCGCAAGCGCCGACACCCACATATGGGCAAAATTGTCCGAGGCCACAAATTCCGGGCTGGACGGCCCGTAAGGGTCAATAGCCACCTCATCCACAGGCGTCGCCACTTTATAAGGTGATGCCCCGCCCTGTATGCCGCCGAAATGCCAATCAGGTTTATAATAAATCCCCCACATTTCGTCGGTAATCACGGAACCGTCTTCACAGGACATCAGCGGAGCATCTGTATCCACGTGTATGACCGGGGGTACTTTGCCGTCATTGGTTTGCAACATTTCGGGGGCCACCTGCAGCACGCCCTCCTCCAATTGCCAGAACCGCCACATATCGACATCATTGTGGACCTTGCCGTCCAGATCTTTAACGGTGATCTGTTTGGGCATACCCAGCATCGCCCAGAAATCCCGCGCCCAGGGGCCCGGAGCGATAATCAGGCGTTCACAGCTTATAGTGCCACGGTCGGTTTCCACCGACTGAACTGTATCTGAACCGCTTTCGCTAATCAGCCCCTTGACAGTCACACCGGAAATTATCCGCACACCGCGATCTTCGGCTTTCTTGGCAAGGCCATACATCGATTTTGTATTGTTTGAGTACCCACCGCGTTTTTCGTGCAGCACAGATGTTATGTTCTGAGCCTGCCAATCGTCAAACATGCCACGCATATAAGAGGTGCTCGCGTTCCCGCCCTCGATAAATACACTTTCGTATCCAATGGCCTGCTGTTGCGCGAAAATGGTGCCAACGTCGTCGCGCATGGATTCGCTGGATACCTGCATGTACCCCACGGGGTGATAGCTTAGGGCTTCGGGATCGCTTTCCCATATCCCTACAGAATGTGCCATAAGACGGCGCATCGCGGGCTGAAAATAGTTGTTGCGCACGACACCACAGGCGATGCCCGACGCGCCCGACGCAATTCCGGATTTATCTATAACCAAAATGCGACCTTCGACCTGCTCGCCTGATGCGATCAATCGATCCGCAAGCCGCCATGCAGTGGACAGTCCGTGAATTCCCGCACCTATGATCAAATAGTCAGTGTGTTCTGGCAGCGCCATTTTGTTTATCCTAAGTGGAAAGGTTAGGCCGTTGTGCTTCCGTCAAACTTAGATTGTTCAGAAACATTTTTCTTTTTCAACCAGAAAGTCAACCGCATATGGTCCAAAATGGCAGATTTTGCTGGAAATTTGTCAGATTTGGTATATTATTGGTCGAAATCGGAGGATCGACTGATGGATAAAGGCCAGCGGAAAAACCTGGGCGCGGCAGATATTTCAAGCGATTTGAGACGCGAAATATCCAAAGGTAATCTGCGGTTACACGACAGGCTTCCGCCTGAAAGACGTCTGGCTGAAGACTACGGGGTTGCTCGCGGCACAATGCGTGCCGCTCTGCTGCATTTGGAAAAAGAAAATTACGTAAAAATACGTGCCGGCAGCGGTACCTACGTCACTTACGCGGCCCAATCCAATAATAACGTCATTGAAACCGCCAATCCGCTTGAATTAATGGACACGCGATTCGCGCTTGAACCGCATATTTGCCGTCTGGCTGTATTGCACGGCCGTCGTGCAAAACTTGACGAGATCGCTAAGCTCTGTGACAAAATGGAGTCCGACAGAAACGATCCGGCGTCGTTTGGCGAGACGGATACCCGATTTCATCGCGCGCTAGCCCATTGTACAAATAACCCCCTGCTGATCTGGATCATTGATCAAATCACATCGGTGCGTGATCAGGACGAATGGAACCGGATGCGGCATCTTACACTAAACGAGGATATTATCGGCCGATACAATGCACAGCACCGTCAAATTTTGATTGCAATTAAAAACCGCGAACCCGAAAAGGCAGCCAATTTGATGAAAGAACATCTGGAAACAGCGCGGCTGACCTTGACGAGGGCAGCCGAGACTTGAAATCTACCGGGACTTGGATGGCGCAAAATTGAAATGGGCGGAAAAAACCCTGCTGAAATGCGAGGAATTGGCAAAACCAGTGGCCAAAGCGATTTCTGTCAGTGACAAAGCAGAGTTTTTAAGCAAATTGTCTGCCTTGTCCAGCCGGAGCGCACGGTAATATCCCATGGTTGTTTTTCCTGTTTTGGCTATGAACAGCCGGTTCAGATGCCTTGGGGAAACAGTGGCTATTTCGGCCAATTGCCCCAGTATTAACGGATCGGCGATGTGATTTTCCATAGCTTGCACAGCGCTTAGCACAGCAGAGTTCGTCGTGCCGACCCGGGCGACCAGCCCGCGCCGTTGCGGTCCTATAG
This sequence comes from uncultured Rhodobacterales bacterium, assembly GCA_964588725.1. Taxonomy (GTDB): domain Bacteria; phylum Pseudomonadota; class Alphaproteobacteria; order Rhodobacterales; family Rhodobacteraceae; genus UBA5972. Next base: position 33,079 of record CAZPQL010000007.1, on the reverse strand, counting down.
ACGGGCGAATTTCCGTATGCATAAACCAATCGCTGATGCGGCCCGCGAATTGTGCGCCATGATGTCCGGTTATCAGGGCGTGCATCAAATCGAGCGCCGCTGTCCCGCCTGCGCATGTCACGCGATCACGGTCGATAATGTAAAGCGAACGCTCGATCGCCAGATGCGGCGACATTTCTGCCAACGCCGCAGCGTGCTCCCAGTGGACTGTCATGCGCCGCCCAGTCATCAGACCTGCACGAGCCAGAATCACCGGACCCCCGGATACGCCACCGATCTGGACACGCGCGCGGGCGAGTCGCCCAAGCCATTTGAAAACCCGTTTGTCGTTAAAAGCCCCCGGATCGCCGCCAGCCACCACAAACAGGTAGTCCAGTGACAGCGCCTCGCTGATGGTCGCTTGCGGATTGATATGGGCTGCGCCCGAACTTGGGATCGGGTCTGTATCCAAACCTACGATGATCGTTTCGTACAGGTCATTCTGGCCAAGTAAATTTGCCGCGCGAAACGGTTCGACCGTCGCAGCGTACGACAGAAGTGCAAAACCCGGGATCGGCAGGATGCCAATGGTCCGTTTGCCGATATTTTGCGACTCATTGTCCATTTTAGAAAAATAATTGACTGTTTTGGGAAAGTCTATCGTGATTTTATTGTTCAATGATGGCGTGTTCTTTGGGTAATCGGCATCACATGCACTATTCGGCTGTCAAAATATTCCTGCAAGGTTTAACCGGCAACAAGGGCTGGAAACCGGTATGGCGCGAGCCGGAACCTAAATCCGCTTACGATGTTATCATTATCGGCGGCGGCGGGCATGGGCTGGCAACCGCATATTATTTATCCAAAACCTACGGCATTAATAATGTGGCGGTCATTGAAAAAGGCTGGCTCGGTTCGGGAAACGTTGGCCGCAATACAACGATCATTCGATCCAACTATATGCTGCCGGGGAACCAGCCATTTTACGAACTGTCCATGAAACTGTGGGAGGGGCTGGAGCAGGATTTCAACTATAACGCCATGGTCAGCCAGCGTTCGATCCTGAATCTGTTTCACTCTGATCCCCAGCGCGATGCTTTTGTGCGCCGCGCCAATGCCATGATATTGTCCGGGGCCGACGCGGAACTGGCCAGTGCCGATGACCTGCGAACCGAATTGCCATTTCTCGATTTTGACAACGCGCGGTTCCCGATCAAAGGCGGGCTGTTTCAGCGGCGCGGTGGCACCGTGCGTCACGACGCGGTGGCCTGGGGCTTTGCCCGCGGAGCTGACAGTCGCGGTGTCGACATCATCCAAAACTGCGAAGTCACCGGATTTCACATCGAAAACGGCGTCTGCACCGGTGTTGAAACCACCAAAGGTGCGATCAAAGCCAAAAAAGTTGCGTCTTGCGTGGCGGGCTCTTCCAGTCGCGTAATGGCCTTGGCAGGTATGCGCCTGCCAATAGAAAGCCATGTTTTGCAGGCTTTCGTCACCGAAGGTTTGAAACCCACACTCCCAGGGGTCATTACCTTCGGTGCCGGCCATTTTTATGTCAGCCAGTCCGACAAGGGCGGGCTGGTATTTGGCGGTGATATCGACGGTTATAATTCTTATGCACAGCGGGGCAATTTGCCGGTTGTCGAAGACGTGTGCGAAGGCGGCATGGCCATCATGCCGATGATCGGACGCGTGCGGCTGCTGCGGTCGTGGGGCGGGTTGATGGACATGTCCATGGACGGCTCACCCTTTATCGACAGAACCCATATTGACGGCCTGTTTTTCAACGGTGGCTGGTGTTACGGCGGCTTTAAGGCAACGCCGGCCAGCGGGCTGTGTTACGCGCACCTGCTGGCCACCGGACAACCGCACGAGGTGGCCACGCAAATGCGGCTGGACCGTTTCAAACGCGGCAACCTGATCGACGAAAAGGGCCAGGGCGCCCAGCCAAACCTGCATTGAGGATGGTGCGATGATGAATGCAGAATTCTTCCTCTCCCCCAACCCCTCTCCCACCGGGAAAGGGGGGCGATGGATTTATGGTCATCATTCCGCCTTTGCTCCGGAGGGGGCCTGGGCGAGGTCTGAGTTGCCATGATCATCAACCATCCCCTGCTAGGCCCGCGCGACGCTGCCGAGTTTGTTTATCTCGGTGACGCCAGCCTGATCGACCGACCGGACTGGCAAAACAGCGATGCCGCCGATGCCTTTTATGAATACCTCTATCTGCGCGACAATCCGGCCGGTGAGTTGCGTGAACTTTGGTATCACGAACAGGGCGACCGCTCGTGGCTTGTGGTCACCCGCAACACGCTGACGCACGAAATCGCCAAAGTCGAACTGGCCCGTGACGTGGCAATCAATCAGGGGCGCAGCAGATGAACCAGTCCAATCGCATCACCGGCGGTTTGGTTGACCGCGCGGCGCCACTGAACTTCACCTTCAACGGCAAATCTATGCAAGGCTACAGCGGCGACACTTTGGCATCTGCCCTTTTGGCCAACGGCCAGCGTCTGGTTGGCCGCAGCTTCAAATATCACCGCCCCCGGGGGATTTTCACCGCCGGGTCCGAAGAACCAAACGCACTGGTTCAGCTGCGCAACGGTGCGCACCTGGAACCCAATACGCGGGCCACTGTGGCAGAGCTTTTTGATGGCCTGACTGCCACCAGCCAAAACCATCGCGGCTCGCTTGAATATGACGTGATGGCGGTGACCGATTTACTGGCGCCGTTTCTGTCAGCCGGGTTTTATTACAAAACTTTCATGTGGCCAAAATCCTTTTGGGAAAAGTTTTACGAGCCGATGATCCGCATGTCTGCGGGTCTGGGAAAACTATCGATGCAGGAAGACCCGGACAGCTATGACAAGGGATTTTTGCACTGCGATGTTCTGATTGTCGGTGCCGGTCCTGCAGGTCTGGCTGCGGCACTTGCCGCCGGTCGATCCGGTGCACGGGTCATTCTGGCGGATGAGGACTTTTTGATCGGCGGTCGCCTGAACGCCGAAACGATGGCGCTCAGCGGCATGTCATGCAGCGAATGGGCGGCGCAGGCCGTGGCCGAACTGAAATCCATGGACAACGTGCGCGTGATGGCCCGCACCACGGTTTATGGCGCTTACGATCACGGCATATATGGTGCACTTGAACGGTGTACCGATCATCTGGCAAACAGCGGCGGCAAACCGCGTCAGATCCTGTGGAAAATTTATTCCAAACGTGCTGTTTTGAGCGCCGGTGCAACCGAACGGGGTATTGCCTTTGCCAACAACGACCGTCCGGGGGTGATGCTGGCCGGTGCTGTGCGCACCTACGTAAACCGCTTTGGCGCCGCCCCCGGCAGCAACGTGACGATCTTCACCAACAACGACGACGGTTGGCGTACGGCCAGCGATCTGCACGCCAAAGGCGTTGGTGTCTCTGCGGTTGTGGATACCCGCGACGTTCCCGCCCCGGCGACAATCCCCGGGGCGCTGACCCTTATGAACGGACGGATTGTTGACACCAAAGGCCGTAAGGGGCTGAAATCGATCAAACTTTCAAATGGCCAGTCGATAAACACGGATTGTCTGGCCGTATCCGGCGGCTGGTCGCCCAACGTGCATCTGACCTGCCATCAGCGGGGCAGACCGTTGTGGCGCGACGATATCGCTGCCTTTGTACCCGGCAAGGATCTACCAGTCGGCATGTCAGTGGTCGGGGCCGCGAATGGCGAACTGTCGCTGCCGGACGCCCTGACTGCCGGGCACAAAGTGGCCAACGCCGTCGTCAAAGACCTGGGCTTTACCCCCAGCCGCAAGGCAGCGCCAAAAGCTGAAGGTGACGCCGTCAAAACCTCTGCTTTCTGGCACGTCACCGACAGCCCCAGGCGCGCCTGGCTGGATATGCAAAACGATGTCACGGTCAAGGATGTCAAACTGTCCTATCGCGAGGGTTTCAAATCTGTTGAACACCTGAAACGCTATACCACCCTTGGCATGGCCACCGATCAGGGCAAAACCAGCAACATTCCGGCACTGGCAATCATGGCCGAATGCACTGGCAAAACCATCCCCGAAACCGGCACCACGATCTTTCGTCCGCCCTACACACCCATTCCAATTGGCGCACTTGCCGGACGCGCGCGGGGCAAGGAATTCCGCCCCACCCGCTTGACCCCCAGCCACAAATGGGCCGCAGACAACGGCGCCACATTCGTTGAGGTCGGCAACTGGCTGCGGGCGCAGTGGTTTGCGCGACCCGGCGAAAAGGGCTGGCGGGATTCGGTTGACCGCGAGGTCGAGATGACCCGTGCCTCTGTCGGTATCTGCGACGTGACCACGCTTGGCAAGATTGACATTCAGGGCAAAGACGCGGCTGAGTTTCTGAACAGAATTTACAGCAACCCGTTCCTGAAAGTACCCGTCGGCAAAGTGCGCTATGGTCTGATGCTGCGCGAGGACGGCATCGCCTATGACGATGGCACCACCGCGCGGTTGAGCGAAAACCACTTTGTGATGACCACCACCACCGCCAATGCGGTTCTGGTGTTCCGCCGCATGGAATTTGCCCGCCAGTGCCTGTGGCCGGGGCTGGATGTGCATCTGATTTCAGCCACCGATGGCTGGGCGCAATTTGCCGTGGCCGGTCCCAACTCGCGTGCGCTTTTGAAAAAAGTTGTCGATGACAATTTCGATCTGTCAAACGAAGCCTTCCCCTTCATGGCCTGCTCAGCGCTGACCATCTGCGGCGGCACGCCCGCACGGCTGTTCCGCATCTCGTTTTCCGGCGAAATGGCGTTTGAAATCGCTGTTCCAGCCCGCTTTGGCAATTCGCTGATGGCAGCGCTGATGCGGGCCGGTGAAGAATTTGACGCGGTCCCATATGGCACCGAGGCCTTGGGAGTCATGCGCATCGAAAAGGGCCACGCCGCAGGCAACGAGCTGAACGGCCAGACCACGGCGCTTAACCTTGGCATGGCAGGTATGGTGTCAAAGAAAAAGGACAGCATTGGCAGCACCTTGTCGGAACGTTCCGAAATGCAGAACGAAAATGCCATCAAACTGGTAGGGTTTCGCCCTGTGGATCGAGGTCAGTCACTAGCGGCGGGCGCGCACTTCATCAACAAGGGTGACGAGGCCACTATGGCCAACGATCAGGGATGGATGACCTCAGTGGCCTATTCGCCCACTTTTGGCCATTCGCTTGGTCTTGGTTTTATAAAACGCGGTGACTCGCGTCGGGGCGAGATTGTGAATGCCGTGAACCCTGCGCGGAATAGCTCGGTCGAAGTCGAGATTGTATCGCCGCATTTTTATGACCCGGAAGGAGGTATACAGCGTGGTTGAGACGACCCTGACAGCCGAGCCGTTTCTGGACGGGTACTCCCGCGTGTTTGGAGACACCTCTCTGACAGAAATCACCGACCTGGCGCTGGTGTCCGTTGCTATCCCGCTTGGTGGCGACGCCAAAGCAGAATCCGCCATGTCAAATGCTTTTGGGGTGAACATTCCGGAAATTGGCGGATCTGTGGTTGCCAAGAACAATTGCCGCATTCTCCGCCTAAGTCGCGACCAGCTTTTTGTTGTGTTCAGCCGAGACACGCCGGACGCGGAAACCTTGGTCAGCCGGCAACTGAACAACACCGTTTACACAACGGATCAGTCGGATGTCTGGGTGGGGTTAGAAATATCCGGCCCCGATGCCCTGCCTGCGCTGGAGCGGATTTGCCCGATAGATCTGCACTCAACCAAATTTGGCCCGGGCGCGGTCGCCCGCACGGCGATGGAACATCTTGGTGTGATAATCGTGCGAACCGGCCAGTCTGCATATCTTATGCTATCGGCAAGTTCGTCTGCCATTTCATTTTTGCGGACCGTCGAAATCTCTTTGGTCAATTTGGACTAGAGCCGCATCCTTTTTATCTGAATCAGCGGAGCGGCTCTATCCTTTTGATCTTGCGCGCAATTTATTCCGAAAACCGGTGCCCACTTTTTGGATTGCGCTTTAGCACGTCACATCAAGCGACTGTCGGGATTTGCCATCCTTTGATTGCATTCGCTTTTGTAAAGCGCACCGTAGCGCCGGATTTCGCCCTAGGCACCAACCTTTTCCAGCTGCTCCGCAAGTTCTTTCCAGCGGTGGCAGGCAACGTTGTGTTCCTTACCCGTTTCTTCAAGTTTTGGTTCGTCTCTGCGGCAAATATCAATGGCGTTGGGACAGCGCGTCTGAAATTTGCAGCCAGGTGGCGGATTGGTGGGCGAGGGGATTTCGCCCTCGAGCTTTTGCGCTTTGCCGCGATCATCAGGGTCCAGCGACGGAATGGCCGACAAAAGCGCACGGGTGTACGGGTGGCGCGGATTGAAGAACAGATCGCGCGTCGGCGCTGTTTCCACAAGGCGGCCCAGGTACATCACCGCAACGTGGTCACAGACATGCGCGACAACAGAAAGGTCGTGACTGATGAACAGGAACGTCAGGCCCATTTCCTGCTGGATGTCTTTCAGTAGATTGAGCACATCGGCCTGAATGGATACGTCAAGCGCGGCAACGGATTCATCGGCAACCACAAACTGCGGTCGCGAGACCAAGGCGCGCGCAATCGATATCCGCTGGCGTTGCCCGCCTGAAAACGCGTGTGGAAACCGGCGCAAGTGTTCAAGATTGAGGCGGCATTTTTCAGCGATTTCCCGCACGCGTTCGTCGGTTTCGGCACGCGACTTGGTAAGGCCCATAACTTCCAATGGTTCCGCAATGATATCGCGAACGGTCATGCGCGGGCTCAACGCGGCGTAAGGGTCCTGAAAAATCAATTGCGCGCGCGTGCGATAATCCTTCAGCGCCGCGTCCTTGACCTCGTGCAAATCGTATTCAACGTCGCCGTCATTGTAATTGATCGTCCCGCGTGTAATTGGCGCTGCGCGCAGCAATGCGCGTCCCAACGTGGTTTTTCCAGAACCCGATTCGCCGACCAGCCCAAAAAAGCTGCCTTTGACAATGTCGACATTTACGCCTTCGACGGCTTTAACCACGGGCTTTGGGCCGATAAGCCCACCGCTCAGCGGATAATGCACAGACAGATCACGTGCATTTATCAGAGGTATGTTGCTCATTTTTTGGCCTCTTGTTCCTGTGCGCGCAGATGGCAGGCCACGTGATGTTTTTGGGTAACAGCACTGAATTCAGGCACCTTGGTCGAACAGGTCTCGCCAATATTGACCGGGCAACGCGTGTTGAATACGCACCCCGGCGGGCGCTCCAATGGTGATGGGATATCTCCGGCGACCGGGGTGAGTGGCGACTCCAGATCATCCAGATCGGGCAGGGCATCAAGCAGGCCGCGCGTATAGGGATGTGCCGGTTTTCGGATTACGTCGCGCACGGATCCCTGCTCGACAAGGCGGCCCAGATACATCACCGCCACACTGTCAGCGGTTTGAGCAATTACCCCCAAATCATGCGTGATAAAGACAATGCCCATGCCAAATTCATCGACAAGGTCTTTCATCAGGTCGATCACCTGCGCCTGAATTGTCACGTCCAGTGCCGTCGTCGGCTCGTCTGCGATCAGCAATTTTGGCTTGGTCGACAACGCCATGGCGATCATCGCGCGCTGCCGCATACCGCCCGACAGTTCAAAGGCAAATTGCTTGAACCGCGTGGAGGCATCCGAGATCCCCACCCGCGCCAGCATTTCAATCGATACTTCCTTGGCGCGTTTGCCGGTCATATCCGTGTGGATCATCAATTGTTCGACCATCTGGTCGCCGATCGAAATGGCGGGTGCGAAACTGGCCATTGGTTCCTGAAAAATCATTGAAATAGCCGCGCCGCGCACGATCTGCATTTCTTTTGATGTGCGCAGCGACATGATATCGACCGGCCCGCTTTCCAGATGCAGAGTGATTTTGGTTTCGGGCGTGTAAACGGCATTTGATGCGTTCAGCTTCATCAGCGATTTTGCGGTCACCGACTTGCCCGATCCGCTCTCACCGACCAGACCCATGACTTCGCCGGCATCCAACGTAAAGGACACGTTGTCGACGGCCGTAATCCGCCCTTCGTCGGTGTCAAATTGCAGGGTCAGATTTTCAACGTCAAGCAAGCGCGTCATTTTTTGGTATCCGCATAAGGGTCAGCCGCGTCTCGCAGACCGTCGCCGACGAACACGAATGCCAGCACCAGCGTGACAAAGAAAATAACAGGTATGAAATACCATTGATAATTCAGCAAAACATCTGCGGAGGTCACCGATTGCAGCATCACACCCAATGAGTTGACGGGATCTTTCAGGCCAAGCCCGATAAAGCTCAGCGCGGTTTCCGACAGTACCATATAGGGAAATGAAATCACCAGATCGACGATGATGTAGCTGGTGAAACTGGGCAACAGGTGCTTGCGAATAATATGGCTGGGCGTGGCGCCGCAAAGCTGCGCGGCCAGCACGTATTCCTGATTGCGCTCCGATAGCAAATGGGTGCGCACACGTCTCGCCAGGGTCGGCCAGTTGATGAACCCCAGGATTATCGAGATAAAAAAGAACCGCGCTTCTGCGCTCCATTCATCTGGAATGAACGCGGCCAGCGCCATGAAAAGTGGAATAGCGGGCACCGTGCGGATCGCGTCGGTCAGCATCTGCAGCAGCGAATCGATCCAGCCACCGTAATAGCCGGCCACCCCTCCTATAATCAGTGCCATGACAAAGGCGATAAAGACGCCAATGGTTCCTACGGCCATCGACGTATTGATAGCGTGGAAGGTGCGCGAGAAAATATCCTTGCCGGTTGAGTCGGTGCCGAACAGATGGATTTGTCCCTTATCAACGCCAAAAAGATGCCTGTCGAATCTTAAACCCAGTAATTTGTATTTGTCGCCTCTTGGGAACAGGACCACATAGCGGCGCGCCTCGCGGTCGATCGTGGTCACCCAGCGAAAATTGGTTTTGATCGAACGGGTGCGTTCCTCGGTGTAAATGAACGGGCGCGCAGAGAAGCCGTTTTCGTCCCAGAACTTGGGAATTTGCGGTGCACCATTCACATAGTCGGCGTCGCGCCCGCCAATCGTCGGCTCATACGGTGTCAGAAACGGCGCGAAAAACCCCATTAGGATCATAATGATCAACACCCAGGCACCGACCATGGCGGCCTTTTGTTTTTTGAAACGCGTCCAGATCAACTGCCCCTGTCCGGCGGTAAAATATGCCTCTTTGGTTTTCTGGTCGAGATGGGCTTCGGTTACAGTGGAATCGGTCATGGCTCTATCCTACAATCGAGCGACGGACGCGCGGATCGGTGAGCGCCAAAAGAATATCGGTGACGAAATTAAGCCCAACAATGCTGGCGGTCAGCATGAATATAATCGCGCCTGCAAGCTGTTGGTCGTTGGATCGCGCCAAGGCCTCGATCAGCAGTGCACCGGCTTCGGTCATGGTCAGGATCAACGCCACAATCGGCAATTCGTTGAATATGCGGTTCAAATCGAATCCAAGACTATTGATGATCGGACCCAAAGCGTGCCGCGCCGGATAGCGCCACAACAGCCGCCGCCCCGACACGCCGCGCGCTGCAGCGGCGGTCACGTAAAGTTTGCCGATCTCGTCAGACATCAGCGCCCTCACGGTCTGAATGGCAAAAGCAGTCGCCGACCATGCAAGAATGAAAATTGGCAGCCACGCATGCTGCGCAAAATCGACAACGCGTTCCCACGACCAGGCGGCATCTCGAAATTCTTTCGAAAATAGCCCCGTCAAACTGTTGCCGTAAAATACCGTTGCAAACAGCATTATCATTAGCGCCAACAGGAAATTCGGCATCGCCAGCCCCATGTAGCTGACCAGACGCAGTGAATTGTTGAGCGTCGGGCTTCCCGACGTCGCCGATATGATTCCGACCGGAATCGCGATGATGTAAGCAACGACCAACGACGTCAGACAGATTCCCAGGCTGACCCAAAATTTTTCGCCCAACAATGTGCTGATGTTGACGCGCAGAATGCAACTGTCGCCGAAATCACCCTGAAAGGCGTCAAAAATCCACACTGCCCATCGTTGTACATAAGGTTTATCAAGGCCCAGACGCACACGTTCGGCTTCGATGTCAGCGATCGTGATGTTGCTACCTTGCGTATTTTTGAAGGCGACGTAGCGCTCGGCGCAGTCGCCGGGAACCAGTTCCATAAGCGAGAAAACAATGAACGACACCAGCATCAGCGTGAAAATCGCCAGCAGCGCACGTACAAATGCAAAGCGTAAAAATGGTAACATCAGCCTCTGCCCCCCATGTCAAATCATGCCCTTATCGCTGCCTTATTGGCAACGGTTTTTTAACAAAAAACGGGCGGCCCACCGGACCGCCCGCTTATTTGCCTAACGTGGCAAATTTTTATTCGTCCAACCACCACTGCGGGCCGCGGTAAGGCAGCTGCCAGTAGTACTCGTATGAATGAGTCTGGAACTCGGTCACATTTTTGAGCTGGTTACGGTTGTAGATGACACCGGGTGCTGAAACGGTCCCGATGAACAACAGATTCGACACCATGTTTTCAACCAGACGGGCACCAACCGCGTCGGATTCAGGTGTGCCGTTGGCCAGCGACTGGAACGTGTTAATGTCCTCGGACATTTGCTTAACGTAGTCGGGTGGCTCGATTCCGGCAGTCCCGTTACTGTCGTTCCACTCGGCCCACTTCATGCCGGTGCGCAGGAAGAAGTAGCTGTCAAACGGCGGAACCCACAGCGCGTTCGACCCCATGACGATGGCCAAAGGCTGACCTTTCCGCCACATCATCACGTCAAGCGCATTGGAAGATTGCGCGGAACGAAACTCGTCCGGCGTAACTTCCTTTACCGTTGTCTGAACACCTACGTCCGACCAGTTCTGGCCGACCAGCTGCACCACTTCGCCGGGAACACCCTGTGTGGCGAATTGCAGGTTCAGAACCAGCTTTTCGCCGTTGGGCAGTTCGCGGAAGCCGTCGCCATCGGTGTCTTTCATCCCGATTTCGTCCAGCAGACCGTTGGCCATTGCAGGATCATACTGGGAAAAATACGACGCCCATTTTGGATCGACGAAACTTGGCGCTGGCGAAAAGCCGATGTACTGCTGCGGTACACCCAGACCAAAAAAGGCAACTTCGTTGATTTCGTCGCGGTTCATGGCCACAGACATCGCCTGACGGAAACGCAGATCGTTAAATACTGCACGCTTGGCTTCGTTGTCTGACGTCACGTTGAACGCAAAGGTCGGTGTTGAAATCTCGGGTTTCAGCTGGATGGTGTAATCACCCTTTTCCTGATTTTCCAACAGCAGCGGCGAAGACGCCAGTTGCAGAGACTGAGATTTGAAATCGACTTCGGCGTTGACCAATTTCAGGATACGCGTCTCGTTTTCGTTGACGTAAATCTCGTCCTGCTCACTGATATAAGGCAGCTGTTGACCCGTAGTGTCGACCATAAAAAAATATGGGTTGGACACCAAATGACGGCCATCCGGACTGTCGGCCACGTAGATATGGCTTTCCAGAGTCGGGACCACGTCAGCAGGCAGGTTGCCGGCCAGATCGGGTGTTTTCAGCAGGGGCGACGGTGTGTCGGTCCAGTCCGAATTACCGAAATAAGCCGACAGTACCGCCAGACCGTTTTCATAACCCGCAGCTTGGGCCTTAGAATCAGCGTCAGAGCTTAACTTGGGATCCCAGATTTCCAGAAAATGCTTGGGTTGGAAACCCTGCGCAAAGGACGACGCAAAGAACGCCAACAGGCCCGGCTTGGGAGCGGGCAGGTTGAACACAACTGTTTGCGGATCAGGCGTATCGACCGTCATGCGCTCACCCGCCACAAGAACATAGTCCTTTGGCTTGGCTATCACATCGGGATTCAGCGCCAGATTGTCGTACCAGTATTTCACGTCAGCCGATGTGAAATCAGCGCCGTCCGACCATTTGTGGCCCTTACGCAGCTTAAAGGTCAGCTGTGTAAAGTCGTCGTTCCACTCAAAGCTTTTGGCGACCATGGGAACGATCGTCTGCAGATCGTCCGAATAGCGCACAAGGTTGACGTGACGAACTGACAAAAATCCGGCAGTACCGGCCTCAGGTGCGTTCGAAATCACGTCAAACGTACCGCCGTATTTGCCGATGCTGTCGTAAGGCGCGACGACCAGTGGTTCCGACGGCAAACGATCCTCAAGCGCAGGCAGAGGTCCGTTGCCGCGGATTCTTGCGTTCATCGCGTCCGAATCGGGGTTGGACGAAAATGTCATCGTGCAATTGGCGTTTGCCTCATACACTGACAGTTCAAACTGCTGCGGATAGGCGCCGGGCGCGACGCCCTGCATATCCGCGACGGTGACTCCGGGACATCCCGAATGCGACGCCGCATTCGCCATCCCGGTCAGCGCCACAAGCGCCACACCAGTTAAAAGTAGTTTCTTCATACTAATAGTCTCCCATGTTGGTCGTAGTATTTCTTAGTGCAGAGAGCTTGGCACCGCACAATCACAGGATGACTGCAGCACCACGCGCGGCCTATGTTTTCAGCGCCGCCACGTTTTTATGCGGCCTCCCAAACCGCAATTCAAATGTATCGTCCCGACGGCGTCGCAGACAGCTTGCCAACGCCGGAATTGTTACGCCTGGCTTTCAGCGACCGACATCTTGTTTGTCAAAAAAATACGGTCCGTCATCGTTACGCACATAAATCGTGTGAGTGACCAGATTTTGATCACTTGATAAACTGTGAAGCTGGAAAGCAGGCCCGTCAAGATAAAACATGCTATTTTGTCGCATCGTCAGGTCAAGCCGCAGGCGCATGCCCATGCTGGGGCATGTGCTGACGGTCGTTCCACTCCAGTCGCTTGCAGCAATCACATGGACGTGACCGCAGACAATGCGTTTTATGTTGGTGTATTGTCGGATCAGTCGGCCAAATTCCTGGCTGCCCTCAAATCCGTCCACGTCCGTTTCAAGAACCCCGAGATTGAGCGGCGGATGGTGGAGAAAGATCATGGTTGGTTTTGTAGGGTTTTCCGCCAACCGTTTGTCAAGCCAAGCCAGGCGTTCGGCACAAAGCTGCCCGCCGGGTTCACCGGGGTGCGTGCTGTCAAGCGCGATGAGCCGCAGATTAAAATCATCGACCACATAGGACATGAACGCGCGGTCGCGGGCATGGTCGGCGCGTGTATTGAAGGCGGTGCTCAGCGTGTCCCGATTGTCGTGATTGCCCGGCACGATGTGATAGGGCATGACAAGCGCGTCGAGTAATCGCTTGGCATGGTGTGCTTCTGCTATACCCCCGGTGTCCGTAATATCGCCGCTGACAACAACCACGTCGGGACGCGGTACGTTGGCGTTTATGGCTGCAACACAGGTCGTCAGATTTTCGGCCATCGGTGCGATTCCCAATGTTTTCAGGCCGTGTTCTACGACGTGAAGATCGCTGATCTGTCCAACAATCATTGAAAAATACCTCGACGCCTATGTGTTGAGATCGGGATGCGCCGCGGCGAACGCATCGATGTCGCACAGGCGGTTTGCGACGGCATTGATCTGGTTGAGTCCACTCAAGTCACATTCCCACCGCGCGGCGTTATATAGTTGCGGCACCAGACAAATATCGGCCATGGTCACATGGTCGCCGTGGGAAAACCGGCCCGTGGACGGGTGGTCCAGCATCAGCTCCACGGCAGCAAGACCCTTGGGGATAAACGCCTGCATCCAGTCTTTCATCGCCAGCGTTCCGCCGGAATTTTCAGTGGCGAACCGGGCAACCGACACGTTGCAAACCGGGTGAATTTCCATGGCTATTGCATAGGAAATGGCGCGAACACGCGCGCGACCTTTGGGGTCGCCGGGCAATAAACCCGCGCTGTGGGTCTCATTCAGGTATTCCACCACCGCCAGCGACTGGGTCATCTCCACGCCGTCTATGTCAAGCGTTGGTACCAATCCTTGCGGGTTGCGTGACAGATTTTCGGGGTCTTTATGACGGCCTTTTGACAGATCTACGACCACGCGGTCGTAAGGTATGTCCAGCAGGTTCAGCGCTATCCGCAGCCGATAAGACGCCGACGAGCGCCAGTAATCATACAGCGTTATCGACATTCGTTCGCTCCAGCAGTGATCGCAGGCCCAGCTCGAACTGACGGGCGGTTTCAGGTGCCATCCCCGTCAGGACGCCCGCCTGATAGCGCGCGGCAATGTCGCCGATTTCGTTCAGCATGTCGCGGCCCTTTGCGGTCAGCGACAACTCGATCAATCGTTTGTCGCGCGGGTTTTGGCGTTTGATCACGTAGCCGCGCGCCACCAGTCGGTCGGCGGCGCGGCTGACTTTGGATTTATCCATGTCAACGCGGTGGAATATTTCGCGTACGCTTATTTTCTTATCTGTCGACAGGTGTGCCACCACACGCCATTCGGGCACCGATATGTCGAATTTATCGCGGTACAGGTCTGCGAACTCAGCGCTGATCCGCCCCGCGAGCACCGCGAGCTGGTAGGGAAGAAAGTCTTTTAACACAAAATCGGACAAGTGCAGCACTTTCATTTCATATGAAACGAGATGCTCAATTGATGATTTGCTGTCGCGATACTGTCAATAGTGAGACACGGGCCCAATATTTTCATTGCATTCGCAACGAAATATGCTATTTTGCTTATTATTATCCATCAGCTGATCAAGGCGAGATTACAGTGAACTCACAAGCCGGTCCACGTGCTTATACCCAAGCGCCAAACCAAACTGGCACTGCAAAGGGCTATATGCCCGGATTTGGCAACGATTTTGAAACCGAAGCTTTGCCGCGCGCCTTGCCGCAAGGCCGGAACTCACCGCAAAAATGCGAATATGGGCTTTACGCCGAACAGCTGTCGGGAACTGCCTTTACTGCGCCGCGCGGCGAGGTCGAGCGCACATGGTGTTATCGCATCCGCCCATCGGTCAGACATGTCGCGCGGTTTTCGCGGATCGAGGTGCCCTATTGGAAATCGGCACCTTGCATCGATCCCGCCATCCAGTCGCTGGTGCAAAACCGCTGGGATCCAATCCCGATGACCGACGCGCCCCTGACTTTTGTGACTGGCATGCGCACCATGACCACGGCAGGAGATGTGAACACGCAAACCGGCATGGCGACGCACAGTTATCTGGTGACGGCAGATATGGAAGACGAATATTTCTATTCCGCAGACAGCGAATTATTGGTGGTGCCGCAGGACGGTCGGCTGAAGATCTGGACAGAGCTGGGGATCATTGATCTGGAGCCACTGGAAATCGCAGTCCTGCCGCGCGGACTGGTTTACAGGGTTTCGCTGCCGGGTGGTCCGTCTCGCGGCTTTGTCTGCGAAAACTATGGCTCCAAATTTGATTTGCCCAACCGTGGGCCGATCGGGGCCAACTGTCTGGCCAACCCGCGTGATTTCAAAACACCGGTGGCGGCATTTGAGGATCGGGATTGTAACGCACGTGTGGTGGTAAAGTGGTGTGGGCAGTTCCACGAGACTTTCATCGACCACTCGCCGCTGGACGTGGTGGCGTGGCACGGCAACTATGCGCCCTGTAAATACGATCTGCGCACCTTTTCACCGGTGGGGGCAATCCTGTTTGACCACCCCGACCCGTCGATTTTCACGGTCCTCAGTGCGCCCTCCGGCCATCCCGGCACCGCCAACATTGATTTCGTAATCTTTCGCGACCGCTGGGGTGTGGCAGAAGACACCTTCCGCCCGCCGTGGTATCACAAAAACATCATGTCCGAGTTCATGGGTAATATTTATGGCCAATACGACGCCAAACCCAAAGGCTTTGTTCCCGGTGGTATGAGCCTGCACAACATGATGCTGCCGCATGGCCCGGACAAATCCGCCTTTGAGGGCGCTTCAAACGCTCCGCTGAAACCGGAAAAGCTGGAAAACACGATGGCATTCATGTTTGAAACCCGCTTTCCACAGCATCTGACGCCCTTTGCCGCAAATGAGGCGCCTTTGCAGGACGACTATGTAGACTGCTGGGACGGGCTGGAGAAGAAATTTGATGGCACGCCGGGAACAAAGTGACGACGATATGACAAGACTGAATTCATGGGTGGCCTCGGCCAATACCGGAAAAACTGATTTTCCCCTGAACAACCTGCCCTATGGCGTGTTTTCCGTGAACAGCGGCGAAGTCTACTGCGGCGTCGCCATTGGCGACCTGATCCTGAACGTGTCGCTATTGGAAGAGGAAGGACTGATTGATACCGGCAGCGAGCCGGTGTTTGACCTGCCGTTCTGGAATGAATTTATGGAGTTGGGTCGCGACGTCTGGGCGAGTTTTCGCGCCCGCCTGACCGATCTGTTGGCTGCTGACGGCGATGATGTTTTGCGCAGCAACAATGACCTGCAGGCACGTTTCATGGTCGCTCAGGCGGATGCCGAAATGCACATGCCGATTGTAGTCGCTGAATACACCGATTTTTATTCAGGTCGCCATCATGCCAACAACGTGGGCACAATGTTTCGCGGTCAGGAAAACGCCCTGCCACCCAACTGGCTGCACATGCCGATTGGTTACAATGGGCGCGCTTCCTCTGTGGTGGTCAGCGGCACCGACGTGCGCCGCCCGTGGGGCCAGCTAAAATCACCCGATCACGACATGCCGGCATTTCTGCCCTGCCGCCGGTTTGATCTGGAACTTGAAATGGGCGCGATTGTTGGCGCGGCTTCTGATGGGCCGATCTCGGTGGATGAGGCGGACGCCAGTATCTTTGGCTACGTGTTGTTAAACGACTGGTCAGCCCGGGATATTCAGGCGTGGGAATACCAGCCGCTTGGCCCGTTTCAGGCCAAAGCCACGGCCACAACGATCAGCGCATGGATTGTCACGGCGGCGGCGCTTGCCCCTTTTAGGGTTGCAACACCAAGACGCGAGTTTGAATTGCTGGAGCATCTGAAAGACACGGGCCCGATGCTGTATGACATCGACCTGACCGTCACCTTGGCCCCGGATGGCAAAGCCGCCACAACAATCGCGCGCACCAATTACAGGGAAATGTACTATTCCGCTGCCCAGCAACTGGCGCATCACACCTCGTCGGGATGCCCGATGAATGCGGGTGATCTGCTGGGGTCCGGCACTATATCGGGGGCAACAAAATCCGCGCGGGGATCATTGCTTGAACTCAGCTGGGGCGGCAAAGAGCCCCTGACACTGGACACCGGAGAAACCCGCACTTTCATCGAGGACGGCGACACGCTAACTTTGACAGGAGCGGCCAAAGGAGACGGTTACAAAATCGGATTTGGCGCGTGCACGGGAACCGTCATTCCCGCCCTAAAAGACCCCTACGCAAAATGACTCCCCCCCCTTTCATCTTTGCAAAAATACTCCCGCGCGGAGCGCTCCAAATCTTGCATCACTAACAAAAAACTCTGAGAGACCCCGCATCAGGTTCGGGGCGGAAAGACAAAAATGGCCAAAGCTTTCGCATCCCAGGGCGACATGACCGAAAAAGAAATCACCTTTCTGGAAGTGGGCGAGGGCTTATACGCTTTCACCGCCGAGGGTGATCCAAATTCCGGTGTCATTATCGGTGACGACAGCGTGATGATTGTCGAAGCACAGGCAACGCCGCGCCTAGCCCGCAAAGTCATCGAAAAAGTCGGCGAAGTCACCGACAAACCCATCAGCCACGTGGTGCTGACCCACTATCACGCTGTGCGTGTGCTGGGCGCTTCGGCCTTTAATGCCGATCAGATCATTATGGGCGAGGCCGCGCGCGCCATGGTTATAGAGCGTGGACAGGAAGACTGGGACAGCGAATTTCAGCGTTTCCCGCGACTGTTTGAGGGACACGAAAGTATCCCCGGCCTGACCTACCCGACCACCACGTTTTCCGAAGACATGACGGTTTATCTGGGCAAGCGGCAGATCAACCTGATGCACCTTGGCCGTGCCCACACGGCTGGCGATATTGTCATCCATGTGCCCGATCAAAACGTCATGTTCACCGGTGACATCGTTGAATACCGCTCGGCCTGTTACTGCGGCGACGGGCATTTTGCCGATTGGGGCGACACGCTGGACAATATCGCCGCCTTTGACGTGGACGCCATCGCGCCGGGGCGGGGTGATGCGCTGGTTGGTAAGGATATGGTCAAGGCCGCGATTGAAAGCACGCGGGATTTTATTGACAGCACCTATCATCCGGCCGCCCGCGTGGCCGCCCGTGGAGGCACGCTGAAACAGGCATGGGATGCGGTGCGCGCCGAATGTGACCCCAAGTTCAAAGACTACGCAATCTATGAACACTGCCTGCCGTTTAACGTCGCGCGTGCCTATGACGAGGCCCGCGGTATCGACACCCCGCGCATCTGGACCGCCCAGCGCGATTTGGATATGTGGGCAGAGTTGCAGGGGTAATTGGCATGGGTAATTTACTAATCATGGGCTATTTTACGCTAATGGGCGCAACTTTCGTCCTTTGGGCCTATTTCTGGTTTCACACGCTATTTAAGCTGAACAAAATCGCCAAGGCCCGTCGCGCCGAAGATCGCCCGGGGATTGTTCGATCCTACGGCATTACATTCGAAATATTCGGCGAATTTATATCCAGACCCGAACACCGAAGCGCCCGGCGTGTGGTCCTTGGGATGACAGTTTTGTTGTTTGCAGTCATAATTTTCGGACGCTTTGCATTGCCGCTGCCCGCCGGGCAGGTCGCGCAATGAACGCGATTTTTGAGACGCCGTTATACGCGTACACACGCTCACCCGATCAGGACGCCAGCGATGCGCCGCATCACCCCGTGGTCATCGTCGGCGCGGGTCCGGTCGGTCTGGCCGCCGCAATTGATCTGGCGCAACAGGATATTCCCGTGGTGGTGTTGGACGACAATGACCGCGTCAGCACCGGTTCACGCGCCATATGTTTTTCCAAGCGCACGCTGGATATCATGGACCGTCTTGGCTGTGGCGATGCGCTGGCCGACAAGGGCGTGGTCTGGGAGGACGGCAAGGTCTTTTTCGATACACGCCAGATTTACCAGTTCAACCTGCAACCCGAGACCGGCCACAAACGACCTGCATTCGTGAATTTGCAGCAATACTATTTTGAAAAATTTCTGGTAGATCGCATTCGTGAACTGCAAGCGTCGGGAAAACATATTGATCTGCGTGGCAAAAATCGATTGAAAGCGATTGACAATGCACCGGATTACACTGCGCTGAGCGTCGACACGCCCGATGGTCCCTATACGATTAAAGCGGACTGGGTGATTGCCTGCGACGGGGCCAGTTCGACCACGCGCGAATTGCTTGGTCTGGATTTTCAGGGGCGCGTTTTCAAAGACCATTTCCTGATCGTTGATGTGGTCATGGAGGCCGATTTTCCAACCGAACGCTGGTTCTGGTTCGATCCACCGTTCAACCGTGGTCAGTCGGCCTTGCTGCACAAACAGCCCGACGGTGTATGGCGTATCGATCTCCAACTGGGGTGGGACATCGACAAGGACGAAGAGCGAAAACCGGAAAATATCGTGCCCCGCCTGAAGGCGATGCTGGGGGAAGACGTTTTGTTCGAACTGGAATGGGTATCGATCTATACGTTTCAAAACCGCCGCATGGAAAGCTTTCGCCACGGGCGCGTGTTGTTTGCCGGGGATTCCGCGCATCAGGTGTCGCCGTTTGGCGCGCGCGGTGCCAATTCGGGTGTGCAGGATATCGACAATCTTGGCTGGAAGCTGAAGCGCGTTCTTAACGGGGGTTCACCCGATACTTTGCTCGACAGCTATTCGGACGAACGTGTTTACGCCGCCGAAGAAAACATGCGCAATTCTTTGCGATCCACGGATTTTATCACGCCAAAATCGCAAATCAGCACGTTGTTTCGCAACGCGGTTCTTGAATTGGCAGAGCATTACGCTTTTGCCCGGCCATTGGTGAATTCGGGTCGCCTGTCGGTGCCTTGTGTTTATGACGGTTCAGTCTTGAACGGAGACGACAGCGCGGATCTGCCACCCGATACGCGCCCCGGCGCCTCGGCGCAGGACGCACCGTTGGCGCAAGGGTGGTTGCTGGATCGCCTTGGCGGTCGTTTTCAAATCTTGGCGATCAACACTGGCGCGCCCGACGGTTTGAATTATGACGGGATCGAAGTGGAAACAATAAAAGTGAATGCCGCTGGATTGCCCGCGCTGACGCAGCGCTATTTGGGCAAGGCCAAATCAGCAATATATTTGTTTCGTCCCGATCAACATGTCGCCGCACGCTGGACGAAAGTTTCAAATGGCACGATCATTGCTGCGCTGAAAACGGCCACCGGGCGCGCCTGAGGAGATGATACAATGGACCTGATCGTCAAGAGCAATATCACCGATCCCGACGGGTTTTACGCCGAACTGTTGTCGGTGCACGAGGGGCTGCAAAAGGCCGAAAGCGACGCTTTCAACGCGCGGTTGATCTTGCTACTGGCCAACCATATTGGCGACCGCGACGTACTGAAAGAGGCGCTGGCAGCTGCCTGTCGTCAATAACAGTGATATTCAACGCCCGGTGTCGGGCGTCAGTTTGCGCCGTCCGTCTTTCTCCAGAACGTAAATATCTGCGCCCTCAATCACAATGGCCGACAGGTCATGACCATAGGCCGCGCCCGTGTCGATGTTAACGCGGTTGCCGTAATGGGTGACGCGGTCGATCACCGAGTGGCCGTGGATCACCAGATCCCCGTGCGAACCCGCGTAATCGTGAAACGGTTTGCGGATCCAGATCATATCGTCTTGGGTTTGTTCCGACAGCGGAACCCCCGGGCGGATACCCGCGTGGACGAACAACAGGCCGGGCTCCCGGTGGTAATCTGGCAGATTCTTCAAAAATATGTGATGGTCAGCGGGGACCTTGGCGCGTGCATCATTCTGCAAGTCCTGCAAGGTCCGGTCCGAGGACACGTCCACGCCGTAGGAGGCCAGCGTCGTCACACCGCCCATATTGGCGTGCAGCCAGTGATAATCGGCCCGCAGCACCGGATCGCGCCAGTTCACATCATCCAGAAACCGCGCGAACAGCCTGTCGTGGTTACCCAACACAACGGTCCATGGCCGTCCTGCGGCGATGTTGTCGATCAGAAACTGCAATGTTTCGCCGGACTTGAATCGTCGGTCGACCAGATCGCCGATAAAGATGATTTTGGGGTCGCCGCCTGCGCCTGCGTCGCGCGCTATCCGTGCATGGATGTCAATTAATTTGTCGTAGTCACCGTGAATATCGCCAACAGCGTAAAACCTGTTCATCCGGTTCTCCCAATCCGGTTCATCAAAAGCGCCACAAGATTGCGATAGCCCCAAGAGTACCCAACCACAGGGCCCAGTTTTCCCACAATATGCGCACGCACCGTCTGATATCGTCCGTGTTCAAAGATTTTCGCGCTCCGGCATTTACAAAGGGATCATCGCTTGGTTTGCCGTCATACACACGTGGCCCTGACAGTGCGATCCCCAACCGGCGCGCCATGGCGGACTCGGGCCAACCGGCGTTTGGTGATCGGTGTCGGCGGGCGTCGGCGGCCAGATAACGCAGGTTGCGCGACAACACGATACGCGGCGCTATCAACAGCGCGGTCAGCCGCGCCGGAATCCAGTTCAGGATGTCATCCAGCCGCGCCGCCGCCCACCCGAATTGCCGGTGTTTTTCGGTGCGATAGCCGATCATGCTGTCTGCCGTGTTCACGATTTTGTACATCAAAATCCCCGGCAGCCCAAGCGCCAGAAACCAGAACGCGGGCGCGATCACACCGTCCGACAGGTTTTCCGCCGCGCTTTCGATTGCACTGCGAATGACTCCGTCGTGTGGCATTTCCGCCGTGTCGCGCCCCACAATCAGCGCCACGGCGCAGCGCCCCTCGGGCAGGCCGCGATCCAGTGCATCGCCGACGTCCACAACGTGCCGCGCCAGAGCGTTCTGTGCCAAAAGCAGCGCAACAACAATGGTTTCAATCAACGAGGCATAGTGAAGATAAGACACAGCAGTGCCAAGCGCCAGCGACACCACCACCAGTGCAGCCATCACTGCAGTGCCTTTCGCGCGGCGAAAAAGACCCGCGTTGAACCTGTCGTCCGCCGATTTGACCACCGCGCCCATCATCGCCACGGGGTGCGACAGGCGCGACCACATCCAATGCGGATCACCGACCACAGCGTCGATGATCAGTGCGACAACAAGGATTTCCAGAGGCGTCATTCTAAATCTGACAGGGCGCGTTCAAGACGGCCCCAGTCCGACTTGCTCCCCGGTAGTCCCAACCGGACCCAATGTTTGGAATAGGGAAAAATCCGGCACAGGATGTGATGCGCGGCCAACGTCCTGTGGAAATCGGCAGCGTCGGCTACGCGGTAAAGCCGAAACAGATCGGTGCCGCCCACGAAAGATACGCCGCATTTTTCCAACATCGCATCCATCCGCTGGCAGGCGGACGCCAATAACATACGGGAATCTTGTGCCCAATTTTGATCAGAAAGTGCCGCGTGTCCAATGGTCAGCGCCGGGCCACTCACCGGCCACGGCCCCAGCAACTCGCGCAATTTGGCGATGGCCGACGGATGACCCATCGCAAACCCAAGGCGCAAGCCGGCCAAGCCCCAGAACTTGCCAATACTCTTAAGCACGATGATGTTGGGGCGCTCACACAGATCAACAAGCGATTTGTCCGGCGCGACGTCGCAGAAGCTTTCGTCGATGATCACCAATGCCCGGCTGCCAACGTCCATTTCAGGTAAGGACCACAAACGACCATCGGGGTTGTTGGGATGAACAACCACCAGCCCCTCAGCGGCGGTCAATTCCGGTATGACCTGCCAGCCGGCATTGCGGAAACCTGCTGCGTGTTCGTTGTATGTCGGTTCCGGAATTGAAACCGTGCCAGCCGGCACCAGATTTGGCACCATTGCGATCAGCGCCGAAGCACCATTGGCGGCCAGAATATCGACGCGTTGCGGGACACGCCAGAAACCACGGGCCGCGTCCAGCAGTTGTAGCGATGCGTCCTGACCAGGCAATGTGGTCCAATCGCGCCGGGAAATTTCAGGCAGTGGATAGGCCTTTGGATTGATCCCTGTTGACAGGTCAAGCCAATCCGCCGGAGTACCCCCGTACTGTGCGATCGCGCGATCGACCGCACCGCCATGATCGCGCGTCAAAATGTCCGTCATTCGCCGGTTTCATTGACAGGCGCCACCGGAATCCGCGCGATAAAATGTCCCTTGATCCCCTGTGGCCATTGCTTGAAAGGGACTATTCCGGTCGGGCTTTCGCTGTGGAATTGTGCGAAATCGGCAATCGCCCCGGCGGCGGCACCATCGGGGTCAAAGCGCCCCAGAACATAAGTCAGCTTTCCGTTTGACTGCACCGATACATTGCAGGCGCGCTCACACCCCATCAGGCAGGAAAATCGCCGCATGGAAACGCCGGGTTTGCGATTGACTTCGGCCTCGACCAGATCAGCCAGAACTTCGCCGTGCGTGCGCTCCATGGCGCCGGTTTCCCAACCGGTTTGTTTACAGGTGTCGCATACCGTAACAGTCGTTGTCACATCTGTCCCTTTGCCGGAATTGGGTGGGCCGATCTGCCGCACCGAAACGGCCAACTTCTTAACGATTTCCTCGCAGGCGTTAACGGTTTGTTAAGAAAGGTTACCCTATGTCGCACTAAGAAGAATTCGAGGCATCATATGCGTGTTCTTATAGTCGAGAGCAACAGCCAACTGGCCCAAATATGGCAAAGCGCAATCGCGCGGCGCGGTGCCGAGGTGACACTGGTCGCGTCACAGCGCGCGGCGATCAGAGCGATTCAGGTGCAGCATTTTGATGTGATCGTGATGAATCTGATTATCGGTGACGGCAGCGCATTTGCCGTAGCCGACTTTGCCGCGTACCGTTTGCCTGACACCAAGGTCATTTTTGCCACCGACACCACGTTTTTTTCTGACGGATCGATTTTCAGGCACATTCCGAACGTCTGTGCCTTCGTGGAAACATCGCTACCGGCCGACGATCTCTGCGCCATGGTCGATCACTTTGGTGCGGGGCATTAACGCTGTGTAGCAATCCGCCACATATTTTTGGGGCCTGCACGTAGATTTAACCACTAGGGTCGGCGATACCACGCCTCGGCCGCAAGACCGCAGAACAGCATCAGGGCCAGCCCGGCGACGCCGGAAAGCAAAATAAATTCGTACCACTTGTCGATGAAGTTCCAGCCCAGCGGTAGCGGAAGCCATAGCGTGGCAACCGCGCCCAACCCTCCGGTGACAGAATTCCAGAACAACCCGATATTGAGCGGACGCACGAGAACCGCGCCAAAATTCCCGCAAAATATTCCAAAAACAATGGCCACAAATTCCATGGTCTGATTCAACCTTTGTCGCGCAACAGCCGGGCCTTCTGGCGCTGCCAATCGCGTTTCTTCTGTGTGTCGCGTTTGTCAGCCACTTTTTTGCCTTTGGCGATCCCGATTTTCAACTTGGCGCGACCCTTTTCGTTAAAATACATCCGCAGCGGCACCAAAGTCATCCCTTGGCGGCCGATCGCCTGCCACAGTTTGGACAGCTCGCGTTTATTGACCAGTAATTTGCGGCGCCGCCGTTCGTCGTGCGGGAACATCTTGGCCTGCTGGTATGCCGGAATATATGCGTTCACCAGCCACAGCTCGCCGCCCTCAACAAAGGCATAGCTTTCGGCGATGTTGGATTTACCCTCGCGCAGCGATTTGACCTCGGACCCCTCCAGCACGATCCCGCACTCGATGTCGTCCTCGATAGCAAAATGGTGGCGCGCCTTGCGGTTTTCGGCAACCACTTTGAAATTTGGGTCAGTTTTTTTCTTTTTGACGGCCATGATTTTTTACCGGGCTGAGCGCGGGACCGAGCGAATTCGCCCACGCCTTACGTATCAGTTTACCACACCCGCCAGTCGCATAGCCGCGTCGATCTGTGATTTTGTTTCGGGCAAGGCACCGGTTAGCGGACTGCGCACGTCTTCCGCGCATTTTCCCAGAACCGACAGCGCGTATTTCGCCCCGACCAGGCCGGGTTCGATAAATATAGCGGCGTGAAGCGGCATCAGGCGGTCCTGGAGTTCCAGCGCCTTATTCCAGTTCCCGTCCAGCGTTGCGGCCTGAAATTCAGCGCAAAGCCGCGGTGCCACGTTGGCGGTGACCGAAATACAACCCTGACCACCGTGCACGTTGAACCCCAGCGCCGAGGCGTCTTCACCTGACAATTGGCAGAAATCAACGCCACAAGAAGCCCGCTGTTGAGAAACCCGCACCACGTCGCCGGTCGCGTCTTTGACACCAACGATGGTTTTCAGTTTCGCAAGCTTACCCATGGTCTCGGGCGTCATGTCGACGATGCTGCGCCCGGGGATGTTGTAAATGATGATCGGCAGGTCACAGCTTTCGGCAATCGCCGTATAATGTGCGATCAGCCCGCGCTGGGTAGGCTTGTTGTAATAGGGCGTCACGACCAGACCGGCATCAGCACCGACTTTCTCGGCAAACTGCATGAACCGGATGGATTCGACAGTGTTGTTCGACCCGGCCCCTGCGATTACAGGAATACGACCGGCGGCGGCTTTGACGACCACTTCGACGACCATTTCGTGTTCTTCGTGGGAAAGCGTGGGGCTTTCACCTGTTGTCCCGACCGGCACCAGCCCCGAAGACCCCTCCTCGATGTGCCACTCCACCAGTTGTTTAAGCGCGTCTTGATCCACCTGACCGTTCTTAAACGGGGTGACCATTGCCGGTATGGATCCTGTAAACATAGCGTGCTTCTTTCCGGTTTATACTGTGCAAGCCCCCATATCAGGGGAACAGGGCGGATGGTATGGCAATTTTGCGCCAATTTCGACCAAGGCTTTTGAAATTTTCTGCAAAAGGCGTTAACGTGCCGCCAAAAGAGACTATTGATTGTTCGGGTGGTTGTAATGTTGCGATTTCTTGCTGTTTTTGCAGCCGGTATATTTATTGCCGTAGGATCAAATCCGGTGTCCGCGCAGGATGCAAACGGCCGCAACATGGCGTTTGCCATTGCCGCAGCCAAAATGGACGACTGGCAACTGGCGCAAAGCGAGGCCGCTAAAATCAACGACCCGGTAGCGGGCGATA
Organism: uncultured Rhodobacterales bacterium; assembly: GCA_964588725.1. GTDB lineage: Bacteria > Pseudomonadota > Alphaproteobacteria > Rhodobacterales > Rhodobacteraceae > UBA5972. The sequence goes on along the minus strand of CAZPQL010000007.1, from coordinate 6,997 downwards.
TCATCACGTGGTTGCACCTGCGCAGTGGTGGTCCGGGTTTGAAGACCTATCGCGAATTTCTGAAACGTAATGCAGACTGGCCCGGACTGAAACTTGTACGCAAACGTGGCGAGGCGGCAATTCCCGCCAATCACACACCCAAACGCGTCATCGCGTATTTTCAGGATCAGGAACCACAAACGGGGCGCGGCGCGATCCGTCTTGCCGAAGCATTATGGTCCGTGGGCGACAAAAAGGGCGCGCGCGCCGAAATGATCCGGGTCTGGACGACCTATTCTTTACGGCGCGTTGACCGGCTGACGATGCTGGACCGCTACGGGACGACTTTGAAAAAATACCATAACGCGCGTCTGGATATGTTGCTGTGGCGCGGTCTCCACAAGCAGGCCGAGGCCATGTTTTCTCTGGTGGACGATGCGCAGGTGAAACTGGCCCGTGCACGAATAGGTTTACGCAAGAAAGTCAACGGTGTTGACGCGCTGATCGAAGCGGTGCCCAAATCTTTGGCCGGTGATCCCGGGCTGGCCTATGAACGTTTTTTGTGGCGTGCGCGTAAAGGCCTGCGCGCGCGCGCGGTTGAATTGCTGCGCTCGCAGTCCAAGTCAACGGCGGGACTTGGACGCCCCGAAGAATGGTCAAATCGACGGCGTCAGTTTGCACGGCAAGCCATGCGCAACGGCAATAACCGGCGCGCATATGATATTGCGTCGAACCACCATCTGACTTCGGGATCGGATTACGCGGATCTGGAATGGCTGGCGGGGTATATTGCCTTGCGAAAATTGAACGATCCGGAACTCGCCCTGCGTCACTTCACGGATTTTCGCGCCGCGATTGCCACGCCTATCAGCTACGGGCGGGCCGGTTACTGGCAGGGGCGTGCCTACGAAGCCATGGGCGATGCGTTGAACGCCCAGATCGCCTATGAATTTGCCGCTGGTTACCAGACCAGTTTTTATGGCCAGCTTGCCGCCGAGAAAGCCGGGGTCGGTGCCGACGCAATGCTCAACGGGCAAGAACGCTTTCCTGACTGGCGCAACGCCGCCTTTACGCAAACGACGGTCATTCGCGCAGCGCTGTTGTTTCACATCGCCAACGAGCCCGCGCGGGCCGAGCAGTTTTTTCGCCAGTTGGCGGAAACGCAGGATCGCACGGGATTGTTGCAACTTACTCAGCTTGCCTTGGACATCGGAAGGCCCAATATTGCGGTGCGGGTGGCGAAACAGGCGGCGCGGCAAGGGCACGTGATCCCGCATACTTATTTCCCTGTGACCGAACTGGCCAGGAAAAGCGGCGGTGTGAAACCCGAAATCGCCATGTCGATTGCGCGACGCGAAAGCGAGCTGGATCAATTCATTATCAGTCCCGCGGGCGCACGAGGTTTGATGCAATTGATGCCGGGCACGGCCAAAAAAGTGGCGCGCGAACTTGGCATTTCCTATTCATTGGGGCGTTTGACGTCGGATTGGAAGTATAATGCACGTCTGGGTACAACTTATCTGGAAGAACAGCTTAAGGACTTTAACGGCTCGTATATTCTGGCTTTTGCCGCTTATAACGCCGGGCCGCACCGCGCCCGCCGCTGGATAGAAACTTACGGTGATCCGCGCCGCGACTCTGTCGACCAGATTGACTGGATCGAACATATACCGTTTCGCGAAACCCGTAACTATGTGATGCGCGTGATCGAATCGCTGCATGTCTACCGTGCCCGGATCAGCGGAAAAGTCGCACCGCTTCGGATTACAAGGGATCTGCAACGCGGGTAGAGCGTTTTGAAACGGCTTCGCGCCAAAAGGCAAACAAACCTGCGCCAATGATAATGAGCGCACCGCCAACGGTTGTCAGCCGCAGGGTTTCCCCAAACAGCGCCACACCGATTGCGCTGGCAAAAACAAGCTGAAAATAGGCAAAAGGCTGAACAGCACTGGCCTCGGCCAGCGAATAGGTTTTGATCAACAGAAAATGACCGGTCACTCCGGTCAGCGACAGCGCGCCCATCCAGATCCAATCGGTGCCCGACATCGGTTGCCAAAACCACACACCGATCAGCGTCATCGCCCCGGCACCGCCTATACCTGTCCAGAAAAAGCTGGTCGTGGCGCTGTCCCTGCGCGCCACCAGCCGTGTCAGAATGCCGTAAAGCGCAAACATCACGGCGGCGATAATGGCAAGGCTGGCCTCCGGCGCAAAGACCCGCACACCCGGTTGCAGGATGACCACAAGACCCAGAAATCCCGCAGCGATGGCGCTCCAGCGTCGCCAGCCGACCCGCTCACCCAGCGTCAGCGCCGCAAGGCCCGCAATCATCAGCGGGTAAACAGCAAACAGAGCGTGCGCCTCAACCAGCCCAAGCGCAACGAACGCCAGAACCGTGACACATATTTCCAACGCCAACAGCACGCCGCGAAAGATTTGCAGCGCGGGCTGCGTTGTGCGCACGTTGGCCACAAATCCGCCCTTGCTGCGGGCCGCGACCGCCACAACAAAAACGGCAAAAAACCAATAACGGATCATCACGACCATATAGACGTTGTACTGCGCCGCCAAATGCCGCGAGATTCCGTCCTGCGCCGCAAACACCATCGTTGTCAGGATCATCAAAACGATCCCGGCGCGGGTATTATCGCCAATGTTCCGCTGGAGACCGGTCACAAATTGCCTTATGTTTTTGTGTCTGATCGATGCACCATGGGGCAGGGTTTGGGGAATGGCAACGGCCAGAATTGACGTAATCGGCGGCGGTATTTTCGGCCTGTCCGTCGCGTGGGAATGCCTGCGGCGCGGCGCGCGTGTGCGATTGTTCGAGCAAAGTGCAATTGGCGCAGGCGCCAGCGGTGGTATTGTTGGTGCCATGGCTCCGCATACGCCCGATAACTGGAATGCGAAGAAACAGTTTCAGCTGGATAGCCTGCTTGCGGCGCCCGGATTCTGGGCGAAGGTTGACGCAATCAGCGGTATCGCGTCAGGCTATGCCAGGGTTGGACGTCTGGTGCCGGTTTTGAGTGAACGGGAACTACAACTGGCCAGGGACCGTCATTTTTCGGCGGGCAGGTTTTGGGGAAACAGCGCAGGATGGGAGGTAATCAGCACCGATGGATTTGCCGGGTGGGCACCTAGATCACCCACCGGATATCTGATTCACGACACCCTAAGCGCGGTGATCAATCCGCAAGCTGCCTGCCAAAGTCTTGCGGGGGCAATCGTGGCGCGAGGTGGGGAAATTACGCTGGGGAAGAGGCCCGCCGACACGCCGGACGCCACAGTCCTGTGTACTGGTGCGCAGGGCCTTGCGGACTTGTCGCGCGCATTGGGCCAGCCTATCGGCAGCGGTGAAAAAGGTCAGGCCGTGCTGCTGGATATTGACCACGCCGGCAAGCCGCAACTGTTTGTCGGCGGAACGCATATTATCCCCCATTCAAATGGGACCGTCGCCGTGGGGTCGACGGTGGAACCCCAATTCGAGAACGCGCGCAGCACGGATTCACGTCTGGACGCCCTGCACAAAAAAGCTTGTGCAATGTGTCCGGCGATCGCGCGGGGCAATATTATCGGACGTTGGGCGGGTGTGCGGCCACGGGCGACAAGACGCACCCCGATTCTGGGCGCGCATCCGGTTATTGATCGTGTTTATATTGCCAATGGTGGGTTCAAGATCGGCTTTGGCGTGTCGGTCAAGGTTGGCGAGGTGATGGCCGATCTGGTGCTGAACGGCACTGCGGATATTCCGCAGAAATTTACGGTTGAGGGAAATTTGGCTTAAGCTGCGCGTCCCCGATTACTGTGCGCCGGCTTTCATCTCTGCCAGTTCACGTAGGGACGTCATCAGCCGGGTCAGCCCGCGTTCGCTGATTTCATTCACGAGCCGCCCGTTTTCATCAAACGCATCCTTGGCCCCAGCGATCATTACCTCTGGTCCTTGCAGGATCATAGGTTGGAATGATGTCAGTGCGTGGCGCAGGGAATATTGTGACCGCGCACCACCGGCACGCCCGGCGGCGGCCGACATGATCGCCACAGGTTTCTGGGCCAGCGGACGCCCCTTGGTGCGGCTGATCCAATCCAATGCGTTTTTCAAAACTCCGGGCAGATTTTGGTTGTATTCCGGTGTGGAAATGAAAACCGCGTCTGCGGCGGTGATCTGATCCGCCAGTTTTTGGACCGCCCCCGGAATACCCCCGGTGTCCTCCAGATCGCCGTCATAAAGCGGCAGGCGGATATTGCCTTGGGTAAAGTCGCAGTCGCCAAACAGGCGCACAGCCTCGTGCATCAGCATGGTATTTACTGACGCTGCGCGCAGCGAGCCGGAAATCCCAAGAAGGTTGAATGCGGTCATGGTGTCCTTCGCCAGATTGCATTTGGCGACAGACACCAATAAGGGCCGCCGGTCAATGGTTGAAAGTTACGCGCTTTGAGTATTTGGACAAAGGTGAATCAGGTCGCGCGGCGGGCCAGTTTTGCCAGCAGTCCATCGCGCACGCCGGGGCGCGAGAACGGGCAGACGGTGATGCAGATACCGCAACCGGCGGTCTCGTTGAAATAGGGCAGGCATTTGTCAAAATCCACGTACCATTTTTTGGTGCCGCGCACGGTTTGTTTTTGCGCAAAGATTGCATCCGGCGGGCAGTTTTTCATGCAAATCTGGCAGTTCAGGCAAAAATCATCGGCCCCAAAATCATCTGGTTGATCGGGCACCAGTTCCAGATTGGTCAGAACCGCCGCGAGGCGGAAATTGGACCCCAATTCGCGGTTGATGATCGAGCCGTGTTTGCCCAGCTCGCCGATACCAGCCGCCAAAGCGGGTGGGATCAGCGTCAGCGGTCCGGCAAAGGGGCCGTGTTCGGGGCTGGCGTCATGCCCCTGTTTGCGCAGCCAGCCAGCAAGGCGTTTAGAGACCGTCATGCCGCGGGCGTATTGGTGCACAACTTCGGCACCTGCCGTCATTTCAGGCGCGGTTGTCATGATGTCGTAATTCATTTCGATGCCCAAAACCACGATCCAGCGGAACGGCAAATCGTGCCCCGCGTAACACCAGTCTGCTTGCATCTTTGTAATGCCCACGGCATTTGCACCCAGTCGTGCGGCTTCTGCTTTGATTTGATCAGACCAGTCCTGCGGCGATTTTTCGGCGGGTGTTTCGTTAAGCGGTGCCAGCGGAATTTTCTCTTCTTGCATCCGCGCACGCCGACCTTTTTGCAGCGCCGGATGGTCATTTTTCCGGTAAAACCATTTTTGCAGCGCGCCAAAGGCGATCTCGCCGGGATCCCGCCAGTACACGTGATCGGGCTTGCGAAAATCAGCTTCACCAGCACCGTTGATATCATTGCCCGACGCATCCGGCCAAAGCGCCATCTGCCGGGGATCGGGTGTAAAATTTATCGTGGGTTTCACCATGAGATAAAGCTTAGCAGGAAAATTCGGTAATCATAGGGGCCTGACGGTTCGCGATCTTGTGAACAATCTGGATGGATTTGCGGTGTAAGCTTGGGCACCATCGCAAAAAGGAACAACAGCATGTGCACAATAGACGGCTGCGGCCCGCAGAAAGCGATACCTGCAATCGAATTACCAGAGACAGACCGACGTGCGTTTTTGGCGGGCGCGCTGAGCCTGCCGCTGGCGACAGTGCTGGCTTTTCCTGAACTGGCCAAAGCGCAGGCCGGTAAAACTGCGCCTGTTGAAATTTCATTTGGCGACGGGGGTAACGCCACGGGCGTGATCGCCATGCCTGCCAGATTGCCGGCCCCGACGGTTCTGCTGATTCACGAATGGTGGGGGCTGAACGACCAGATCAAAGCCGTCACAGCCGAATTGGCCAAACAGGGATATATCGCGCTGGCGATTGATCTGTTCGACGGCACGGTGGCCACTACGGGTACACAGGCACGTACATTGATCGGACGCATGGACGTGGAAAGGGCAACAGACCAATTGATTGCGACGATTGCGTATTTGCGTGATCTTGATGGTTCCAATGGAAAGGTTGGCACGGTCGGCTGGTGTTTCGGGGGCGGCTGGTCATTGAATGCGTCGATTTCGGCGCCGGTTGACGCCACAGTGATTTACTACGGTCGTGTCACCCGGAATGCCGCCGACCTTGGGCGGCTTGACGGCCCGGTTCTGGGGCATTTTGCAACGCAGGATGGATTTATCAACCGCGACATGGTCAGCGGTTTCAAAAGAAATATGGCCAAAGCCGACAAGGCAGAACAGTTGTCGGTACATTGGTACGAGGCGCATCACGCGTTTGCCAACCCAACGGGGTCGCGCTATGATCAGGCCGATGCCGCGCTGGCGTGGCAACGCACCTTGGCGTTTTTTGAAACCAATCTGAACGCTTAGAATTCCACCCCGATCTGCGCCTTGATCCCCGCGCGGAACGGGTGCTTGACCAGTTCCATTTCGGTCACCAGATCGGCTGCTTCTATCAGCGCTTCCTTGGCGTTGCGACCGGTTAAGACCACATGCGTCATATGTGGTTTTTCGTTTGTCAGGAAATCCACCACCTCGGCCACATCCACATAGCCGTACCGTATGGCGATGTTGATCTCATCCAGCAGCACCATTTTGTTGCGCGCATCCAAGATCAGCTCTTTGGCTTTGGCCCATGCCGCCTGCGCCATTTCCGTGTCACGCGTTTTGTCCTGGGTTTCCCAGGTGAAGCCTTCGCCCATGGTGTGAAAGGCGCATTTGTCAGCGAAACTGCCAAGGATCAAGTCACGCTCGCCGGTGGACATGCCGCCCTTGATAAACTGGACCACAGCGCAGGGCATATCGTGGGCGATGCAGCGGAAGATCATGCCAAATGCAGCAGAGGACTTCCCCTTACCTTTACCCGTGTGCACAATAATCAGCCCTTTTTCTTCCGTCTTGGTGGCCATGATTTTATCCCGCGCCGCCTTTTTCTTGGCCATTTTCGTGGCGTGGCGGGCGGGATCGTTACGCGGGTCGGGCTTGGGGTCGGGCATTGGTGTTCCTATTTCTGAAAGGCCTTATG
>CAZPQL010000006.1:0-62762 GCA_964588725.1 uncultured Rhodobacterales bacterium | reverse complement strand
TTTGGATTGCACCGCCCATTTGACAGCGCTGCCTTTATCCGCAGTCAGCTGTACGCCGCCGACGCGTTTGTCCAGCAGATTAAGCTGCAATGTTGGTGCTGATTGATCGGCGGTAGTAAGGGTAAGTTCACCGCGATAGACCCCACCGGAAATATCTGTCTTGACCAACGATAATCCGGCCATGAGCCTGCTCCTATAAATCGGCGCGCTGGTGCCGCGACAGCACGAAATCAAAAAGCGAAATCTGGTTCATCGACGGGCTTTCAAAAATAAGGTCGATCCACATCTTTTCGGCGCGATTTTCATTAAAATTTGTGTACTCCAAATCGAATTCGACAACGGCTTCGTTGTTTTCGAATTTGATTTCGCGCACGATTTGTTCGGTGTTCGGCCCGTGACGCAGATTGAGACGGGCAAACAGTTCGATCGATTTTTCGCTTTCGCCCTGAACGCCAACGCGAACGATGTGATTTTTGCGCAGCCCGTCAATCGCGGCGTCAGGCGCACTGATAGCCAGCGATATAAAAGAGCCTTCGAAATTGAAAACATCCATGCGCAGGCCAAAGGGCGCGAAATCCAATGCGCCCGTGTTTTTGACCTGACGCACTGTGAGTTCGGAAATTGCACTGTCGTGATAGATGGTGGTGCTTGTGCTCAATTGTGTTTTTGAAGCGACAGCGGCAACACCGTTTGGACGAACGGGTGCCGACCAGAAATCCGGCCGGTATGACCATTCGGTGGTCAGCGGAAGGTGCGTTTTTTCAATGGAAGACCCGGGGTTCGTTAGCCGGGTATCGGCGACATCGATGATGTGCCCGATTCGCTGGTGCAGCTGTCTGGCCATGGCGCGCAACGTACGCAAATCTTTGGCGTCCGCGTCGTCGGCGATGCCTTCGTAGCGCCGCAAAAAGCTAAGCGCCCGTCGGTGCCGCAATCCCAGAACCATACCTGCCAATTTTCCTGACATTATTCTTCTGCTCGTTATTTTTGTTGCGTCAGTGTAACGTCTCGATGCTTAGGTTGCATCAATTTCTTTCTAATTGAACAAACGCCGCAAAAATCCAATGGATTTCAAGGTACGCACCGGTTTGATCCGCGGCTGGCGCGCTGGCGCGGCAGCCACGGTTGTGTCGCCCGTCACGGGTGGCGACGTGTCCTCTGCGACCGTAGTTTCCACCGGTTCGGCCACTTTGATGCCGTTGCCGGTTTTCATGGAAAGGGTGAATTCCTGCAAAGTTTCCAGCCCGACCGCAGGCGATAATGGATCTGATTGAAATCCGATCACAGAAACAGACGCGATATGACCGCCCAGATCAAAATAGGCCCGCCAATAGTCCGAAGCGGCGCCGGGCACGATGCCCTCGCTGGAATCGGTGGCGCGGATATAGAACGTTTCGTCCTTGCGAAATGTTTCAAGTACACTGACAGTTTCGGCGTCGGCACTTCGGCTTAGTGCGGCCCGACCGGTTTCAGAGCGAAAAAACACGTCCATCGTTTCGGCGGAATTTTTAATCGTGCTGTCATTCGGACCTCTGCCGGCGATCGACGCAGTCAGCAACGCTTTTACGTCGGGTTTGGGCGCAAAAGGCGAAGGTGCGACGGCGGCGCAACTTCCCAGTAACACAAAAGCGTTGTCGCCGGTGATCTCGGTGATGCTTTGATCCACACAAAATCCGGCGGGGCCTTTGACGGTGATCGTGTCGCCTGCCACGTTGATTGTCGACTTGCTGCCCAGGGACAAAGGTGTTCGTTTCGCGCCGCCGCCACAGGCAGACAGGCCCAATACGCTCAGCAGGCCAATTGTCAGAAACGTGCCTTTGCGGCTAAATATCCATGTAGACATGGCTTTCCTGCTTGCCACCCGGGTGCGTTACCGCCCCTTTGTTTGTGGGGCCCACCTGCTGTGCGTATTTCCACAGCGCGCCCGATGTGTAGTTGGTTGGGCGCGCGCCGGACCACGTCTTTTTGCGCGTTGCCAGCTCTGCCTCGGAAACATCAACAGAAATTTCGCCCTTCACTGCGTTCAATGTTATCACGTCGCCGTCTTTAATCAACGCAATTGGTCCGCAATGTGCAGATTCCGGACCAACGTGACCAACGCAGAACCCGCGTGTAGCGCCGGAAAATCGTCCGTCGGTGATAAGGGCCACCTTTTTGCCCATGCCTTGTCCGGACAGGGCCGCTGTTGTGGCCAGCATTTCCCGCATTCCCGGGCCGCCCGACGGGCCTTCGTTGCGGATGACCAACACTTCGCCTTCTTTGTAGGTTCGGTTTTGCACGGCGGCAAAAGCGTCCTCTTCGCTTTCGAATACGCGGGCAGGGCCGGAAAACACCTGTTCGGCTTCGGTCATACCGGCTATTTTTACAATGGCACCATCGGGGGCCAGATTGCCCTTTAACCCAACGACGCCGCCGGTTTTGGACAGCGGTTTTTCGACCGGATAAATCACGCGCCCGTCGGCCTCTCGCGAAACGATATCGAGTTCCTCGCCCATGGAACGACCTGTCGCGGTCATGCAGTCGTCGTTGATCAGACCCGCCTTGCGCAGCTCTTTCATTACCACGGGAACGCCACCCGATTCGTAAAGATCTTTGGCCACGTATTGCCCACCCGGTTTCAGGTCCACGAAATATGGCGTGTCGCGGAAAATATCGCAGACGTCGTCCAGATCAAAATCGATTCCGGCTTCGTGGGCGATGGCGGGCAGGTGCAAACCGGCATTGGTCGACCCACCCGTGCAGGCCACGATGCGCGCGGCGTTGGTCAGTGCGTCGCGCGTGACGATATCACGGGCACGAATGTTCTTTTCCAGCAGATTCATGACGGCTGCGCCCGATGCTTCGCCGTATTGGTCGCGGCTTTCATAGGGCGCGGGCGCACCCGAAGAATTTGGAAGCGCCAGACCGATGGCTTCAGATACGCAAGCCATGGTATTGGCGGTAAACTGGCCACCGCAGGCGCCGGCCGACGGGCAGGCCACGGCTTCAAGTTTTTCAAGCTCGCAAGTCGACATATTGCCTGCCTGATGCTGGCCCACGGCCTCGAAAACGTCCTGCACCGTGACGTCGCGTCCTTCATAGCGGCCCGGCAGAATCGAGCCGCCGTAAATAAACACAGATGGCGTATTCAGCCGCACCATCGCCATCATCATACCCGGAAGCGATTTATCGCAGCCAGCCAGCCCGACAAGCGCGTCGTAACAATGCCCGCGCATAGTCAGCTCAACCGTGTCGGCGATCGCCTCGCGGCTGACAAGCGACGAACGCATACCTTCGTGCCCCATAGCGATTCCGTCGGTGACGGTGATGGTGGTGAATTCGCGCGGCGTGCCTTCGGCGGCTTTCACGCCCATTTTGGCGGCCTGTGCCTGACGGTTAAGCGCGATGTTACAGGGAGCGGCTTCATTCCAACATGTCGCCACACCGACGAGCGGTTGGTGAATTTCAGCCTCGGAAAGTCCCATAGCATAAAGGTATGAACGGTGGGGTGCGCGCTCGGGGCCTTCGGTTACGTGACGGCTGGGCAAGTCGGCTTTGTTGAAGCGGCGCTCGTTCATGTTGAAATCCTTTTTGTATCGTCCTGTCAGACCATGGGAATAGGCGAGCCAAGGCTGATGCACAAGAGAACCGATTGCGAAATTGCGGCGATCACTTTAGCTCTGTTTGCTCCAACATTCGATTTTCAGTGGACCCGATGAATTCCAGTTTCGATGCCTTTGTTGCGCCCGCCCGCGTTTATCCCCAAATCTGGCGGCTTGGCGGCGGTCTAATTCTGGCCGCAGCCATTTATCTTGGTCCACCTGTCGCGCTGTATTACGGGGCGCAACAATATCTAAGCCGTGACGTACAGTATTTCGTCCTGAGAGGGCTAAGCGGCACCGGCACGCCGCTTGAAACCAGTATTTTGTTTGCCACGTTTGTATTTATGGCGCTGGGCACCGTCGCAGCGGCGCGCGTTTTTCACAAACGCGGGATAGGTAGTCTGTTTGGACCGGGCAAACGTCTGCTTGCACGCAATTTTCTGATCGCTGCCGGTATCGTTGGTCTGCTGGCTGGGCTCAGTGTGATGGTCGTCAACATCAAGCTTCCTGCGGTGCCGAATTTGCCAGTCATCCTGTGGCTGTCCTGGCTGCCCGCCATGCTGACCATGTTGCTCATTCAGATAACCGCCGAGGAGCTTTTTTTCCGCGGGTATTTGCAACAGCAGCTTGCCGCACGTTTTAACCGGCGTTGGGTCTGGATGGTATTGCCGTCAATCGTATTCGGGTTGGGACATTATCAACTGGCGGAAATGGGCGAAAATGCGTGGTTGATCGTGGTGGACACGACAATTTTCGGGCTGATCGCGGCCGATCTGACGGCGCGCACTGGCAATCTGGGTGCGGTGATGGGTCTGCATTTTGCCAACAATTTTTTTGCGATTCTGGTGGTGGGAATGCAGGGGACCATCACAGGTTTCAGCCTGTTCGTGACACCGTTTACGGCACTGGACTCCGACGTGATTCGCCCGCTGGTTTTGTTTGATATCGGCGCGCTGATCGTCGGGTACGCTTTGTTTCTTTTCATCTTCGCGCGCATAGCGAGGTGATTGCATTTCATACGCCCGCGCCTTATTTAACGCCCGAGTGCTGATCAGGAGCGACCCCGCGTGAACTGGATTTCCAATTACGTCCGGCCCAAGATTAATTCGATATTTTCCCGGAGGGAAACTCCGGACAATCTTTGGACTAAATGTGGTGAGTGTGGCACCATGTTGTTTCACCGCGAACTGACCGAGGCGCAAAACGTCTGCCCCAGTTGCGACCACCACATGCATATTCCGCCGCGCGACCGATTCTACCATTTCTTCGATGGTGGCCTTTTTACCGAAGTTGAGGTTCCCACACCAATTGCCGACCCGTTAAATTTCCGCGATTCCAAGAAATACGCGGATCGGATGAAAACGGCCCAGAAAAACACGGGTGACGCCGAAGCCATGCTGGTTGCCAAGGGCTCAATCGGGCGCACCACTGTCGTCGCGGCAGTACAGAATTTCAAATTCATGGGCGGCTCCATGGGGATGCAGGTTGGCAACGCGATCCTGGCAGGGATCGAACAGGCGATCAAAGACAAGTGCCCGTTTATTGTTTTCGCGGCTGCCGGCGGCGCGCGGATGCAGGAAGGCATTCTGTCGTTGATGCAGATGCCGCGCACAACGGTGGCGGTGCAGATGCTAAAAGAGGCGGGCCTGCCGTTTATCGTTGTACTCACCCATCCGACGACCGGAGGTGTGACCGCCAGTTACGCGATGCTGGGCGATGTACACATAGCCGAGCCCAATGCGTTAATCTGCTTTGCCGGACCCAGAGTGATCGAGCAAACAATCCGTGAAAAATTGCCCGAAGGTTTTCAGCGATCAGAATATCTGTTGGAACACGGGATGCTGGATCGCGTTACCCAACGCAAAGATTTGCGCGACGAAATCACCACGATAGTGCGTTTGCTGATGCGCAAATCCCCCGCGATAAAAGGTGATCTTCCGCCGCCCGAAAACGTCGACACCGAAGATAAACCCACGAGCGAAAACAAGAAAGCACCGAAGAAGAAACCTTCGACCAAAGATACGGGCAAAAAGGCTTGAGCGCCCAGTTCAGCGACAAGATTCTCGACCGTCTTTTATCGCTTCACCCTAAACTGATTGATCTGACGTTGGGCCGGATGGAACGGTTGCTGCGGGATTTGGGCGATCCACAGAACCAATTGCCGCCCGTTATTCATCTGGCGGGCACCAACGGCAAAGGTTCGACGCAGGCGATCATTCGCGCGGGTTTGGAAGCCGCCGGAAAAAAGGTTCACGCCTACACGTCGCCACATCTGGCGCGGTTTCACGAACGCATTCGTGTGGCAGGCGAGCTGATCTCAGAACCGGCACTGACGAAGGTCCTGGCGGATTGCGAAAAGGCCAACGGCGATTTACCGATTACCTATTTTGAGGTCACGACCTGCGCTGCATTTCTGGCCTTTGCGCGGACACCGGCAGATTTTTGTCTGCTCGAAGTCGGTCTGGGCGGTCGGCTGGATGCCACCAACGTCATCGACCAGCCCGCGCTTTGTGTCATCACGCCGGTTTCGGTTGATCATCAACAGTTTCTCGGTGAGACGCTCGCCGAAATCGCGGGCGAAAAAGCCGGAATAATCAAAAGAGGTGTTCCCGTTGTCGTCGGGCCGCAACCCGAAGCGGCGCTTGAGGTCATTGAAGCGCGCGCAAACCGGTTAGGCGCGCCCATTCTTGCCTATGGGCAACACTGGCACGTTTACACTGAACACGGGCGGTTGGTGTTTCAGGATGAGCGGGGCCTGCTCGATCTGACCATGCCGCGTTTGATCGGTGGGCATCAGGTCATGAACGCCGGTGCGGCGCTGGCGGCGCTACGGTGCCTTGGCGTGAATGAGGCGGGATGCGAAGCCGCCATGACGGCCGACTGGCCTGCACGAATGCAGACCCTGAACACAGGGCCGCTGGTCGATCTTGCGCCTGCTGCCGAACTGATTCTGGACGGGGGTCATAATCCGGCGGCAGGTGTTGCGCTTGTCGATGCGCTGCGCCCGCTGCCGCCGCGCCCGCTGCACGTTATTTGCGGGATGTTGAACACCAAGGATATTGCCGGTTACCTGACCCCGCTGGCCGCATTGGCCGACAGCTTTCAAGGTGTGAGCATCCCCGGCGAAACGGCAACGTTGCCTGCCCATGAAACTGCGTCTGCCGCACGTGCAGCCGGGTTCGAAGCGACCGCTGCTGAAAGCGTTACCAAAGCCGTTGCAACCATTGTCAACACGGATCCTGCGGCGCGAATACTGATCTGCGGTTCGCTTTACCTTGCCGGATTTATTCTGCGGGAAAACGGTTAGCGTTGTCACGCGGAACCATTCGTTCCGGCATCTGAAAAATATGCGATGCGCCGGACTTGATGGCTTTCAGCATCGAAACGGTCAACGATCCGGCTTGGTCACTGCGGATTTTACGGCCACGTGCCAGGTAGTAAGCAGTGTCGATCGAGCCGTCCTTGCGGGTACGGATAGTGGTGTCGGTTGTCTGTGTCATGGGTCGTCTCCTTGGTTACTGTCTGACACCAACGTGCCACAGACGCCGCGAACGCGCTTGAAGACCGTCTTTAGAAAACTTTGTGATTTCCTTCATTTTTCTGAATTTTCCTTGAGAAACGCGCCAAAAACCTGTTTGAATCGCCTATGATTTATTTCTTTGCGGGCTATTCGCTTGATACGGAGAGGCTTGTTCTTAGTCTCGATAACAATGAAATTCCCACTGAACCACAGGTGTTCGACCTGTTGCGGCTGCTGGTGGAAAACGCCGGAACCGTGGTCACCAAAGACACGATGATGGACGTTGTGTGGAACGGGCGCATTGTGTCCGAGGCGACAGTCAGTGCGCGGATCAATGCGGCACGAAAAGCCGTCGGAGATGACGGCAAGCGGCAGGCGGTGATCAAGACCGTATCACGTCGGGGTTTGGAATTGGTTGTACCGATAACCACCATTGATGCAGTTGCAGACAATCCTCAGGAGTTGCCCGGCGCGCTTCGGCAAACGGTGCGTTACACCAAGTCCAAAGATGGCGCACGCCTTGCGTGGGCAAGTTTCGGCGAAGGGCCGGCTCTGCTTTATGGCGGTCACTATCTGACACATCTGGAACTTGAATGGTCGGGTGGCGTATTTCGCAAAAATATCGAAGACATAAGCAAAAATCACACCATGGTGCGCTTCGATGCCCGAGGCACCGGTTTGTCTGAAGAAAGCCCACAGAGCCGGTCATTGACAAGTTTTGTCGAAGACATGGAAGCCGTGGTCGAAGCGGCGCAACTAACCAGGTTTCCTATCGTCGCAACCATGCAAAACACAATTGTGGCTCTGCATTACGCGGCGCGCCATCCCGAAAAGGTTAGCCGATTAGTGTTGCACAACGCTTATTGCGACGGGCGCGGTGTAAGAGAGGGACACAAGCAAAATTCAGAAGAAGACCCTTTTTACACCTTGATGCGCGACGGTTTCAAATTTCGTCAACCGGCCTTTGTTCAGGCCTGGGCCGCGTTGTTTTTACCGGACACATCGCGCGATGATATCGAAGAATTGGTCGAATTTGTGACCCATTCGATAACGCCGGAGAATGCTGCGCGCAACCGGCTGGCGATTGATCAATTCTCTGCCGCCAGCGTGCTTGACAAAATCAAGGCGCCAACGTTGGTCATTCAGGCCCGAAACAGCGCGGTTCATCCAATATCTGAAGGAATGAAGCTGGCCAGTGGCATTAACGGTGCCGAATTTTTGGTTGTTGATACAGGCAGTACGATCAATCTTCCCAGTAATCCGACTTATGATGAGCAAATCGAAGCCATTCAAGAATTCCTGGCGCGCGAGGGCTAGGGACAATTGCAGTAACATTTTGCCAATTGCTTGCTGGATATCGAACGACATGTGCTTGAGCGCGACGGCGTGCCCGTCGGAGTCAAACCGCAAGTCTTCGATCTGATACATTTGATAGTCAGGAAAGCGGGTTTTTTGGTCGGCACCGATTAAATTATTGAAACGGTCCGGGGCGGTCGGATTGTGTCTGAGTCTTCGATTTCCGCCCGGATCAATGCGGCGCGCAATGCGGTGGGGGACAACGGCAGAGACCAATGCATTACCCCGAGCGTGTGAAATGCCTGATTTTTTGGGGTGGTTTTGCAGAAGGGTGGGCCGTGCGCCGGTTTTGGTCATTCACGCCCGCAATGAATCGGTGCACGCGCTATCGCAGGGGCGGCTGCTTGCCAGCCAAATACCAGATGCTGAATTCAAGGTGGTCGACGGGATCAACCATATTCCGCTGCCGCAAGACAGTTACCCGTCAGATATGATGGCAGCGACTTTGGATTTCTTGGAACGTCACAACTGACGCAATAGAAGGGGCGGGAAAGCCCGCCCCATTTTCCTTGGCAAATTTGAACGGCGTTAAATTGCGCCGTTGATCCAGTCCTGCAGGGCCGCTTTGGGGGCGGCACCTGTCTTATTGGACACGACTTCACCGTCTTTGAACAGAAACAGCGCCGGTATGCCGCGTACGCCAAGCGTCATTGGTGACGTCGGATTTTCATCGACGTTGACTTTGACGATTTTGATTTTGCCGTCCATTTCTTCAGATAATTCTTCCAAAGCGGGGCCGATCATTTTACAGGGACCGCACCATTCGGCCCAGAAATCGACCACGACAGGAATGTCGGAGTTTTTGACTTCAGAATCGAACGTATCATCGGTGACTTTAACGGTTGCCATTGGTCTATCTCCTGACCTGATTTGTTTCACTGGCCGCAACCTATGTATGCCACACGCAGGGGTCAAGGCAGCGGTGCCAAATTGAAGGCTTCGGTCACGACGCCGTGTGATAGCGGCATCAATTGCCCGTTGCCCGTCCACAATATCGCCGTGTCGATTTTTTTATCAGGGAATATTGCACCGACTGCGGCGGCGTAAGCACCCATCTGCCGCAGCAACCCCAGTGGCACGTCACCCGGCAAAGTTGGAATAACAGCGTTGGATTTGAAATCGACGACAAGGATCGACTGTTCGCCCGGTACCAGCACATCAATGACGCCCGCAAATTTGCGTTTCCGCAGGATTGCGTGAAACGGCACTTCGGACAGTGCTTTGTCGTCAAACAAATGCACAAGGTTCGGATTGCCCAGAATGGGCTTTACGATATCCAGCATCGCTTGCACCGAATGCTCTGCGCCGGTTTCTTCGATGACAGCCTTGGCGGCGGAGTCCCAGTGCTCTGATGCGACCGACGGCAATATTTCCAACAAACGGTGTATCACCCGGCCACGCGACATCGCGGCCACGGCGTCCAGACCCGCCTCTTCGTCGGCCAGAAACTTGGCGCCCTCCAGATCAGATGGCGACAATGTCTTTTGCGGTAGCGCGGATTTCGGCGCGCGCAGATGTGCCCAGTCGGGTGGGGAAATCGGCTTGGTGGTCGTGTCTGTCGCCGTCGACCGATTGTTATCAATCCAGTCGCCGGATTGAAAACGAACGCCGCACCCACCTTCGAACGAATGCGTTGCGGCACCAAGCCGATCCAGAGCGGATTTAATTTTTGTGTACCAATCGCTGCCGTCCTTGGGAAATTTCCCCCCCCCGCATACGATCAGCCAGCTTTCAGCACGGGTCATCGCCACGTAAAGTAGGCGCAGGTTTTCATCGCGACGCAGTTGTTTGCGCTGCTCTACCGCCGTTTCAAACTGGACGGGTGCGTCGGCGCTGGCGATTTTCCAGGCCAACAGATCGTTTTCAAGTGGTATCAGGCTATTGCGATCTTTTTGACCTGACCCGCCGGTTTGCGGCAGGATTACGATTGGTGATTCCAAACCTTTGGCACCGTGAATCGTCATGACACGGATTAACCCGCTTTTGCTGTCCATCTGACGTTTGATTTCTACTTTGTCCGCCGCAAACCACCCCAGAAAACCCGTCAGGCTGGGCGGTGCGACGCGTTCGTATTCGAGCGCCTGTTGTATTAGCGCGTCGATTCCATCTTCGGCTTCCGGTCCCAGACGGGCCACAAGATTGGCGCGGCCATTTTTGTCGATCAGGATATGTTCCAGTAATTCGTACGGCCGCAGATAATCGACCCGCCCCAGCAGGTCGTGCAGTGTTTCAATCGTTTCACCATGGGTGTCGGGCCACAGGCGAAGACCCGGCCAAAGGCGGCCATCCCGGCCAGACGCCACGTCAAACAGCTGCGCCTCTGTCATTCCAAATAGCGGTGAACGCAGCGCACAAGCCAAAGACAGGTCATCCTCTGGCGTCGACAGAAATGACAGCAATGCGATCAGGTCCCTGACCGCCAGCTCACCTCCGATTTTGAGCCGGTCCGCCCCCGCAACCGGTAACCCCGCCTGTTTCAAATATTTTATAATTGCGTCGAACAACGCCGAGCGCGATTGAACCAGAATAAGAAAATCGCCGGGGGTGATCGCACGCGCGCCGTTCCGGGATGGCAACACAGCTTTTTGGTCCAGCGCATCCTTTATGTTTTTCGCTATACGGCGTGCCAGAACCAGATCGTGGTGATCGGGTGCGGGCGAGTCTACCGGATCGAACCATGGCGTGGATGCGGCTTTCCCGGTCGGTTCGACCCACGGCCAGAGATCAACGCGGCCCGGTTGGTGGGTATGGAATGCACGGTGCTCCAAATCGTCCTGCGCCGACAAACCCTGTTCGCCACTTAACACTTCGTCAACCAGTTGCAAAATCACGCGAGACGAACGGAAAGAAAACAATAATTCCTTGCTTTGGAGTCTCCCGCCACTGGCTTGCAGGCGTGTGGAAAATACTTTGCGCATGCGGTCAAAGGATTTTGGATCGGCCCCCTGAAACGAATAAATCGACTGTTTTTTGTCGCCCACAACAAAAATCGTGCGCACCTTGTCGTGCGCGCCCTGACCGGCGGTGAATTCTTCCTCCAGCTTGGCGATCACGTCCCATTGCCCCGGACTGGTGTCCTGGGCTTCGTCCACAAGAATATGTTCGATACCGCCGTCGAGCCGGTACAGCACCCACTGCGCCATGGTTGATTCATTCAAAAGCGCACGCGTTTTGGCGATCAGGTCGTCAAAGTCAAGCCAACCGAGCGCCCGTTTGCGCGCCGCATAAGCCGGCAGAAAAGCCGCAGCGAACCTGTGCAACGCCATAGTTTTTTGCGCGGCCTGCGTGCGTTTGCGCAAGGACCGTGCGGTCTCGATCACGTTCATGTACGCGTTCAGGTCATCCAGGAAATCCGAGCATTTTTCGCG
Source organism: uncultured Rhodobacterales bacterium (assembly GCA_964588725.1). Lineage (GTDB taxonomy): Bacteria > Pseudomonadota > Alphaproteobacteria > Rhodobacterales > Rhodobacteraceae > UBA5972. Next base: position 50,937 of record CAZPQL010000006.1, on the reverse strand, counting down.
CGTGTCTTTTGTGGGAAACTTGTCGATTTTTGCCAGGTCTTTGGACGCGCCGCTGTTGCTCAAAAAGATGTTTTCCAGTGCCAACAATGCGTGCAACGACGGGGTGGCAAAATCAATTCTGGCCAGCGCTTTGGCGGCTTTCACGTCATTCGCACTGCCCGTCCAAAGCCGTTCCAGCAATGATTCCATCAACCCCGGCACACCTGCGTCAAAGGCCGGTGCAAGAAGATCGGGTTCTGAAATTTCGGTGACCAAATCAAAAGCCGCCAGAATTTCACTGTCGGCAACCGGTTTCGCAAAAAACTGTCTATTGCTCAGAACCTCTGTTGCAAAACCATCCGGGTCGTCGCCGGACAGGTGAGTCGCCATGGCGTCAAAACCCCCGGTATCCTGACCGGCGGCAAGGTCCTCTATAATTTCGGCGCGCAGCTTTCGCCCGGTACGGTCGTCGATCTCTTTGAAATCCGGCGACACGCTGGACTCGATTGGAAACCGACGCAACAGCGACGCGCAAAACGAATGGATCGTCTGGATTTTCAGTCCGCCGGGCGTTTCAAGCGCGCGAGCAAACAGCGTGCGGGCATTGCGCAATTTTGTATCGCGCAGATTATCACCCGACTCGCCCAGATTGGTCAACGCGGTCCTTAGTGCGGCGTCGTCCAGCATCGCCCATTCGCCAAGACGTTCAAACAACGTGTTCTGCATGTGCGATGCCGCTGCTTTGGTATAGGTCAGACACAGAATTTTTTGCGGATCGCACCCATAAAGCAGCAGACGCGCCACCCGGTCGGTCAGAACCTTGGTCTTGCCGGAACCGGCGTTTGCCGACACCCATGTCGAATTGGCCGGGCTTGCGGCGCTTATTTGCGCGACCGAGGCGTCGTCCATTTTGGTCATGGCACGATAACCGCCACCGGTGAGTCGCTGTCTTGCCATTCTCCGCGGCGCGACAAGTGATCATAGGCCGAAAAATCTGTTGTCTTGAACATGCGCGACCGCGCGGTATAACCGGTGGAAAGCTGCCCGTAAGACCACAGGAGCTTTTTCAAGTCACCTAGTATCTCGTCGATCGAATACGGGTCGCACGCGACGTCCACGGTTTTCGCTTTTGCGCCCAAGCCAATGTAAGTCAACCCACTGACCGGCGCTGCAGTCAAGTCTTTGAAGCCACCCCTGCGCGCAATTAGCGCCTCGAGCGGCAATTGCATATCAAATTCCCTAAGTTGCGTTGGCGTGGGGATTGCGCCGGTCTTATAGTCGTAGATGACGTAGTGCCCCGCCGCATCAATGTCGATACGATCTGCGGTACCACGCAGGGTAAAAACCGGGTCCGATAACGTTAAACTGCCGGTAACTTCAAAAGCTGCGGGGCGTGCCCTGACGTGTCGAACGGCCTCGTCAGCCACGAAACCGTCCGCAACGCGCGCCAGACGCGCCATCCAGATCCGCCGCGCCGCGTGCCAGGGTACTTTTTGATCCAGTAACGTGCTGGCGATTTCCAATAGCTTGTCTGCGCTGGACTGACCGCGATAATGACTGACAAATTGTTCAAGCACCTTGTGAATCAGATTGCCCCGCAGCAGCGCATCGGGTTCCTGCAGCAGGGGATCAAGCGGCTTGAGCCGCAGCACAAATTCGCAGTAAATCGAATAGGGATCGCGGATCAGGGTTTTGATACGCGTCACCGACAGCGAAGACGGGCGCACGGCCACCGGTGGGCACGGCGAGGGTCTCGTCGCCGGAGCAGCAAGCGTCTTTGGGGCTTCGATATCACGCGCAATGTCCAGCCAGCGCTGACCGCGCGCCCGCATGGCGTCGTTCGCGTCGATGCCGGTGTCACCCAACCCTTTTAGCAAGTTTGTCAACCTGACCAGCCAACGCGACGCCACTGTGGGCGCATCTGCGTCGCGTGTCGCGCGCGTCACCATGACCTGTGGAGCACCAATGGCTTGTTGAAAGTCGTGGGCGGACAGGCCGATTTTCCGTTCGGGCAGCAATAGGCCGACCTGCGCACGCATCGACCGGCTTAGCCATGGACCATCAGAAGGGCGCTGCGGCCACGTCCCTTCGTTTAGCCCACCAAGAATGACCAGTGGAGCACTTCGTACGCGGGCTTCAAGCGTACCCATGATAGCGACGCTTGACGACACCGTCACAGATTCGCGCAAAGGAGCGTCCGCCAGTGTGCTTGTCAGAATCCTGCGGTATTCGTCAAAAGTGCACGCCCAACCAGCAGAAGATGCCTCTTGCATCTGCGAAAGAACCAATTGTGTCTCTGCACCCGCGGATTCGGCCCAAAGCAATCCGGTTTCACCCCCCGTGCCATTTGTAAGTGTATTGGCCAGCCGCAGGTGCAGCGGTAAAATTTCCGATAATTCCATGGGCGCGGTGATTTCTGCGCGCCGTAACGCGTCGACCATCCAGTCGATCCATTGTTCTATCGCCGTGCCCTTGCCTGCGGCCCAGCCCCGCAATGCGGGCGTATCTGGATAAGGCGTGCGATTGCGCAGCAGTTGGATTTCCAGATCGCGTGTCCACAACAAATGCTGTGGGCGACCGTCTGCACCTGAATGTGTAAACGGATGTTTCAGCACCGCTAAAAGTGATTCAGACGTCACCCGGCTGCCCAGCAATTCGGCGGTCAAACGCAGAAAAATCCCCGGTGGCGTCAGCGAAAGTGGCTGACCGGCGCTGTCGTCGGGGGTGACGTGCCACCTTGTGAGCGCTGCCGTGACCCGTCGCGTCACATTCCGGTCGGGAGAAATCAGCACCGCATCCTGACCTTCGGCGACAGCGGCACGAAGCCGGGCGGCAATGGCGATCACTTCGCTGCGCAGATCAGGAGCCTCCAACACGTCGACGTGCCGCGTCGACTCCTTCACGTCTGCAAGCAAAGGACCTTCGGTCAGCCATTGGTCGGTAACCGGGGCCGGACGCAACGCCAGCGAAACCAGAGCATTTCTGCCGGGATTGGGGTTGTCGATATTGGCCCATTTTTGGACTTTCGCAGGCGCGGATTCGGCCAGCTTGAGGAAACTGCTCATCACCGCCTGCGGGTGGTCCCCGCCTGACCCGGGGTCGGCCAGAGAGTCAAACACGGTATTCGGCAAATCAAAATCAAAACCCGGTAGCACCACCGCGCCTTGCGTTTGCCGTGCGACTGCCGCCATGAACAGCGCCGTTGCCCCGCGTGACCCCGTTGACCCCGCAACGATCACCGGATCGCCGGGCGGGGCGTTTTCCCAATGGGCGATAAGCCGTTCAACTATGATTCGCTGCCGTGCCTCGGTGTCGGGTGCAGGATTGTGCGAAAATTCCGGTATCAGAATATTGAGAAATTTTAGCGACCGCGCCCAGTGTTCGGAATGCTCTGCCACATCGATAGACTGCAGCGCGGCGGCGTCCACGCCCTCGCCGTGCATTTCGTCAAGCAGCTCCGTCAGACTGCCGGCAAGGTCAAAGCTGGCCGACAATGGCGCAAGGTCGGGCTGATGAATTATCAGTTTGCGCACGAGTTGTCCAAGTTCCAGCCGACGCCGCAATTTCGACGGCGCCGGCGGCATGTCAAATGCCATGGTCACGTCGCCCGCGAGGTCGGTGATCAGCCTGATACGCGGCAACATAGCATCCGGGCCCGCCGACATCAGTTCGCCAATGCGCCGCTTCGCGCGACTTGTGTTGACGAATATCTGAATGCGGGCGATGGCGTCGGGCGATAAATGGCCGTATCTATCGCTGAAACCCTGCACGAATACGGCGGGAAAATCGCAGCCCGGCGCAACAGCGAAAATCTTTTGTTTTTTGTCGCGATCAGCCACCATCATCTCCGCGCAGAACGGTCTCGGCGATTTCGATATTCTCAGGCCGCCCTACATCGACCCATCGGCCCGGATAAACACAGCCAAACAAGCGGTTCGCATCCATAAGCCGATCCCAGTAGATGTTAAGTGAGAACCGGTCCTGTTCGATGTCACGCAGCGCAGTGGTTCGGATGAGTTGCAGCCCGGAATAAACCAAAGACGTCTTTGCGACGGATTTGGCGCGGTTCAACCTGCCGTTGCTGTCGATTTCAAAATCGCCGCTCCCTTTGTGGCCCATGGCGCGCCGGGAGGGGAGCAGCAACAGCAGTCCGTCCATGTCGTGCCCTACCCACAAGTCTAGCAATTGCGAAACCGGGTTGTCGCCTGACCAAACGGCGTCAGAATTCAGCGTGAAAACTGTTTCGGACCCCAGTGCCGGCAATGCATTTTTCAACCCGCCGCCAGTGTCTAACAGGTCGGGTGTTTCAACCGAAAATGCAATGTCCTGGCTGTCGCCCAGATGGTGGAAAATCTGTTCAGCGAGATAATGCACGTTGACCACGTGGTGCATAACACCCGCCTGCCGTGTCAGGCGCAGAGCATGATCAATTAGCGGCACTCCCGCGACAGGAATAAGCGGCTTTGGGCGTGTTCTGGTCAACGCTCCCATGCGTGTACCCAGACCCGCGGCAAATATCATGGCGGGGGGCATTATCATGGCCGCGCCTTTCGAATACGATCGCAGGTCTGCTTATCCGGCTGCACGACGTGATTTTCCAGCAGCGTACGCAGGTCATCCAGCGCCGGATGCGCCAAATCGCGCTGCAGGTGATCCCAGACACGCGGGATCATATCAACATAGGCGGATTTTCCGTCGCGAACACATAGGCGGGCAAATATACCGATTATCTTGATATTGCGTTGCGCGCCCAATACGGCAAGGGCCTGCCGAAAGTCCTGTTCGTCCACGTTTGTGCCCAGAATGTAGCGTGCGATCATTGTTTCGCGCAGTTCCGCAGTCGTGTCGCGGCGCGCGTCTTCGATCAGCGAGATCAGATCGTAGGCGCGGTGACCTGACAACGCGTCCTGAAAATCCAATAGACCGACCCGCGCCAGTCCGGTGCGTTCCGGCAGCCACAGCAGGTTTTCGGCGTGGTAGTCGCGCATGACCAGCACCGGACGGTCCGTGTTCAGACTGTCGCACGCGGCGGCGATCAGGTTGTCGAAACGGTCGGTGAAGTTCTGCGATACCTGAACACCGGTTGCAGCGGGCATGTACCATTGCCACAATAGCCGCGACTCATTCAGGTAAACGTCGCGCGAATAGCTTGGCAACGATTCCGGTGCCGCACGGCCGTGTAAATCAATGAGCAGGTCGGTGGCCGCAGCGTAAATATCTGACTCCAGTGCAGGATCACCTGCAGCTGCACGGGCAAACAGGTCGTCACCCAGATCCTCAAGCAGAACAAACCCATTTTTCTGATCAAGCGCCAGAATCTTTGGCGCGCTGTAACCCCATGCGCCTAAAATTTTTGCGACCTCGACAAAGAGCGATACATCTTCGCCTGACTTTGGCGGCGCGATCATCAATACGGCGGATTCACCCGTGGTTCCGTTATGAAGACGTTCGTATCTGCGGGCCGAAGCATCGCCAGCCAAGGGCGTGATTGCGGCCTGTTCCCATTTCGCGTGACGCAGGAAATTCCGTTTGATTGTGTCGCGCTCAGCCATTGGACGTGCCGAGTTCAGACATCCAGCGCCACTTGCTGCCAGTAGAACGACAGTTCAGTACGCGGCGATCCGCATCCACAAAGTCAGATTGAAATTCTATCGACAGTGCATTTTCGGGTGTGTCGATACCCAGTTTATCCGGCCATTCGACCAGACACAACGTCCGGGAAAAGGCATCGATCAAACCCAATTCGTGAATTTCGCCGGTCTCGGTCAACCGATAGAGGTCCGCGTGCCAGATTTCCAGTTCCGGCACTTCATAAGTCTGCACCAGCGTGTACGTTGGAGAGGGAATATCCTCGGCAAGGCCGCACCGCGCCAAAATAGCCGTAATGACTCCGCGGGCAAAATGGCTTTTGCCGGCGCCAACAGGGCCGGACAGCAAAACCGTGTCGCCACGACCCAGAAAACGGCTGAACGCGGCGGCCAGCGTCGTGGTCTCGGCCTCAGAACTGCACGCGAATTGAAACAAGTTTTCACTGCTCATGGTACAGTTTTAACGCTGCCGCGTCGCGGTGCAAGCTTAGCTAACTTTCAGCGCCACATTTTCGGGTTTTATGTGCGGTTGACCGCTTGACTCCCTGTCTGACCTGTCGGCGTCCCGATAAAACGCCCAAAGCGATGAACCGCCGGCCAGAGGGCTGAAGCGCGCCGAAATGTGTTCACCGTTCCTGAGCACCATTTTGGCCTGCCAGTCTTTGCGCAGTCGCCGTATCTGCATGGCATTTTGCAGGTTACGCAAAACCAGAGATTTCCCGCATTGTCTGCCGATCTGCTTTGCCACATCTTCCTGTTTCATGTGGGTGAGGTTTGCAGCGGGGTCAAAGCCCCACAATTGAGAAAACGCGTCGTTGGACAGGACGGCTTCGCCCGACTGCGAAAACACGATCAGCGCATCGGGAAGGTGGTCGATGATGGATTGTTCCAACTCCAACTCGCCGCGAAACTGTCGTTTTAGCATGACTGAGGCGGATATATCTTCGATCAGAAATGCCACTGCCCCTTCGGGGTGTGGGCGTCCGGTTACTTTGTACACGCGTCCCGACGGTAACGCCCAGTTTTCCTCATAGGTGCCGTCCTCCGCACCCTTTTCCAACGCCAGAATTCTATTGCGCCACGAGGCGTAATCTTTGGGTTCGGGAACTTGCTGTTTGTCGCGCAACCGGTCGAGAAACTCCATCAACGAAGGCCGCTGGGTCAGCCAGTCAGCTTCCAGCGTGGTCAGATCGCTTAGCGCCGGGTTGAATAAGGCCAATTGACGGTTGCGGTCAAACACGGCGAGCCCCACGGGCAGGTGCGCGAAAGTTTTGGTCAACGTCTGTACGAAATTCCGAAGCGCTTGTTCGGCCTTGACGACGGGATTTGCGAGAATTGCGAAGCACAGCGTTTCTGCGTTATCCAGCGGATGAATAAATGTTTCAAACCAATGCGTTTCACCGGTATCGGGGTTAACTACGTGCATACGCTGGCTGGGATTCTTGGCTTGTGAAGACGCTTCAAAGTCGATGTCCAGAAGTGAGCCCAGTTTCCCGTCGCCAATTCCGCACGTAATCAACGATTTGCGGTAGGCGCTGTTGCTCCAAATGACCGAATCGTCCCGCGCAATTCGCCATGCCAATACCGGCGCGCGGTCCAAAATGGTTTGCAGATTTAGCGCGTTCTCCTGATCGTTTGGGGGTGCCGCCATGCCGGGCACAGGCGGTTTGGCCTGCCAATGATTTGGCAAAACCGTATTTGCCCGTTGGGGGCCAATTTTTGAAAACAAAAAAAGCGCCCCGGCTGCGGTGGTGAACCCCACAAGAGCGTTGAACAGGTAAAACCAAATATCAGGCAGCGACAATAGATTGCTCCGGTCAGCGCAAAATTGCGCGTCAACGCGTAAGTGCAGGCCCTGATCGTTGCCTGCGAAGGTTAACAAAGTGTTAAGAATTCAGAGGCTGGTTCCGTCCCAACGGAGCATGGGCAAAAGATTCGTCCCGCTCGATGGTGGCGCGTTGCCAAATAATGTCTGCGATGGCACCACCCCGTAGCGACCGTTCGCTGGCGTTCAGAAACGGGTCGGTGCCATTTGAAAACTTCAAAGTACCGCCCGACCGTTCCAGCAGTGTTTTGGCAATGAACAGCCCCAATCCCATACCCGAGTAACCCGGACGCGGCGGTGTAGCGTTTTTTCGCGCGCGTTTGCGCAGGAAAGGATCGCCGATCAGACCGATAAGCTCTGGCGGGTACCCCGGGCCATCGTCGGCCACGGTGATTTTGACAATGTCATCGGTCCACCGGACGTCAACCCATACGGTGTTATCTGCGAAATCGACAGCGTTTTGGATCAGGTTGCGGACGCCGTGAATGATTTCCGGTTTGCGCGCAATGGTCGGTTGTTTGGATTCAGAAAATTTGTTGGCCCGGGCCGAGTATTCTATGGTCTTTCCACGTTGGGAGTGCGGCTCGGCGGCTTCATCGACTACAGCCGAAATCGGTGCGAACCGCAGGTGCTGATCTTCGTTTCCCGAGCGCCCCATATCGCGCAGAATGTCCCGGCAGCGGTCGGCCTGCAGCCGGATCAGTTTGGCGTCGTCCATCAGTTCCCGGTTATCTGCCAGTTCCTCGACCAGTTCCGTACTGACCAATTTTATGGTGGCGAGCGGGGTGCCCAGCTCGTGCGCCGCTGCCGCGACGACGCCACCCAAATCGGTCAGCTTCTGCTCTCGGCTCAGGGCCATTTGGGTCGCCAGCAGAGCCTGGGACATGACCTGAGACTCTGTCGCGATGCGTCGTGCGTAGCTGGACAAAAAGACAACACCAATGACAAGCGCAACCCAAAAACCGATCACAAAAAGGCTGGGCATACGCAGGACAACGCCCGCCTGCGTCATCAAAGGCAGATTAACTGTCGCCACGAACGTGATCATCACGATTGCGAAGCTTCCCAGAACAAGGATAGCGCGCAAACGCAGCGTGGCCGCAGAAATGGTGACCGGCGCTAGAATAAGCAGTGCAAAGGGGTTATTCAGCCCGCCCGTAAGAAACAACAACGCAACGAGCTGGGTCATGTCGAAGATAAGTGTCGCCATGACCTGATTTTCGGACAGGCGTCTGTTGCGTGGAAACCTGACCATGGCCACGGTGTTGAAAAGCACCGAAGCGCCAATTGCGAGCATGGCCAAACCGATGTTGATCGTCAGGCCAAGAAAAGAAGTTGCCAATATGACAGCGCCGGCCTGCCCCACAATGGCCAACCATCGCAGATTGGTCAGAGTACGCATCCGCAGCCAGTTGCTGCGGGGCTGGCTGTTGATAGGACTGTCAGGCGCGGCGGCCATTGAATCACCTGGCTGATTTGACGGATTTGTGTCTTGATAACGGCTACACTATATCGGATCAACGGCGCCAGTTTCCACAGCAGAAAAGACCATGATCCGAAAACATATATTGCAGTTGGGCTTCATTGTGGTCATCGCTGCCGGTGCCGGTGTGTTTTATATGAACAGCCGCGCAGGTGACGGAACGGCCACCTGTCGTCGTAGCGCTGTCGCCAGCGGCACAGCAGCTATTGGCGGACCTTTCCAACTGGTCAACCATCTTGGGCAAACCGTGTCAGATAAAGATGTCATTTCAGAGCCGTCTTTGGTGTATTTCGGCTATACGTTCTGTCCTGATGTTTGCCCGCTGGACGTGGCGCGCAACGCAGCCGCCGTCGACGTGTTGCAAAGCAAGGGAGTCGCGGTGACTCCGGTCTTTATTACCATAGATCCGGACCGCGACACGCCCGAGGTTCTGGCGGATTATGTCAGCGTCATGCACCCCAAAATGGTCGGGCTGACCGGAACGCCCACGCAAATAAGGGCGGTATCAGATTCCTATAAAACGTATTTTAAGAAAAATGGTGACGGAGACGACTATTTGATGGACCACTCCTCTTTCACGTACCTTATGTGGCCCGGCACTGGATTTGTCGAATTTTACCGCCGCGACCTAAGCGCTGACGATCTGGCGCAATCCGTTTTGTGCTACGCAGAGGCCTCTTGATTGACCAATTGGGCGGGCCACAGTAAAAGCCAGTAACGACATTGTTGACGGGCACTGATATGGTTGAGCGCGAACTCAGGGAAATTGGCGAAGATAATTCGCTTTTGATATTGGACGACGATGAGCCTTTTCTGCGCCGTTTGGCACGCGCGATGGAAAAGCGGGGTTTTGCACCCGAGGCGGTTGAAACCGTCGCGGCGGGCAAAGCGGTGGCAACGGCGCGTCCTCCGGCGTATGCAGTGATCGACCTGCGGCTGGAAGACGGTAACGGGCTTGACGTGGTTGAAGTATTGCGCGAACGCCGACCGGAATGCCGCGTGATCGTTTTGACCGGATATGGCGCTATTGCAACGGCGGTAGCGGCGGTCAAAATTGGCGCGGTGGACTATCTGTCAAAACCGGCCGATGCCAATGACGTTACGGCGGCTTTGCTTGCCGGTGACGAACACCGCCCACCGCCACCAGACAACCCCATGTCCGCAGACCGTGTGCGGTGGGAACATATCCAACGGGTGTTTGAGCTGTGTGACCGCAATGTTTCTGAAACCGCGCGGCGGTTGAACATGCATAGGCGGACGTTGCAGCGGATACTGGCAAAGCGGTCACCCAGATAGTATTCTGGCCTTCGGCGAGGATACTTGGACCGCAAAGAAGCGATAATTTTAGTATAATTGTCGGCGAATTGAGGTGTTATGCGGGGTAGGCCAAACTTAGTGTTTGCCGGGCGCGCTGGACCAACTCTGCGTCTGAATGCCCAGCCAGTTCCAGCGCCGGCGGGCCGCCGTTGAACGCCATGATAACCGGCTTTCCGATATATTTGTAAAGGTTCAGCCACTGGTTGAAATGCCCCTGTGGCAAGTCGTTTTCGGGTGTGATGATCCACGTTGCGTCAACGTCCCAAAACGGCTGATCATAAAGCAAATAGACCTTATCCAGCGTGCCCATGCCGATGCGCCGGATGGCATCTTGTTTTCTGGCCGGAAGGGGCGGATTAAAGGTGACGGTGTTTTGTTTTAAAACGCCCAGCGGAAGGGTGACGACAACAGCGTCAAATAACACGGTTTGGCGGCTGTCAAATTTTACCGCTACGCCCCTGTCGGTTTGATCGATTTGACGAACGACACTGGATAAATGAAGACCATAGGTTCCGGTCAGCTGATCAAAGATTGGCGCATAGCCCTTTGGGAATATGACTTCAGGACCGCCATAATCATCTTGCATCAGGTAGGCCAGTTTGTTGAGTTGGCTAAAGTCAGCTGCCGCGTCGTGCTGGATATCGGTCACATTTTCCAACCAACCCGGTGCATCGCGGTCAGCAATATCCCGACCGTCGCGCCCGCGGATAACATAGCTGTCATCGGTCTGAATGCGCTTTTGACCGGCGGCGTTGGCAAGTTCGGTTAACGGATTTTCGACAGTGCCGTGTATCCAGCTGGCACCAAGATCAAGCGGCATGCCCAGTGAATTGTTGGTAAAGATGCGCCCGCCAATGCGGTTGCGGGCTTCAAATACTGTGACAGTGCGGCCTGCTGTTGCCAAGCGGTGGGCGGCGGACAGGCCACCCATGCCTGCGCCAATGACGGCAATTTTGGCGGCGCTGCCGCGCAGCACCATTGCTGCCGTTTGCTGGCCGGATTCATAGGCCGCGTGGACGGTCCCGTTGTGATCTGGAAATACCGCCTCTCCGGCGAAGAAGATTTTGTCGTTTACGGGCGCTTCAATCTTGGCCCGGTCGCGGTTCCACGATCCCTTGGCCATATAAGAATAAGACCCGTAGGAATAAGGATCACGACTCCAGTTGGTGCGCAGGTATCCTACCAACTGCTTTTGGCCGGCATTTGCGCCGGTCCAGGGAACAAATCCTGACACCAGTCCGGCGCTGAGTGATTTTAGTAAAGTGCGTCGTTTCATGTTGAACCTGCTGTTCAATGAGGAAGAAGTGGAATTATCACAATCGCCGGAAAATGTCAGCGTGTTTGGTGGTAAAATCGGATCGCACGGTTGCGGGCTCTCGCAGAGCGATTTGCAAAGTCGCGGGCAAAGGCAGGGGTGGCTTGCCAAACAGCTTGTCCGCCTCGGCGGGTTCAAACCCGGCAATCTGGGTGGCTTCCAGCCAAGCAGAGATTTTGTCGGCGCGCTTGATTTGTTTTTTCACGGTAACAGGCAGAGTGGCAGGCAGCCCAAAGCGCAGGTGGATGGCGGCCATAAGGCGGTCGTCCAGTTCTTTATAACCGGGTCCGACCGCCGCCTTGACCGGCGATATCATATCCCCGATCACAAATTCGGGCGCGTCATGCAACAAAGCGGCGAGCCGCCATTTGACCGGAGCCTTGGGGTAAAGGCGCATGAATATATTTTCAACTAGCAGCGAATGTTCTGCCACCGAATAGGGGAATTCGCCACGCGTCTGACCGTTCCAGCGAGCCTGAAACGACAGGCCGCGGGCAATGTCTTCAATCTCGATGTCAAGCGGCGAGGGATCGAGCAGGTCAAGCCGACGACCAGAAAGCATGCGTTGCCAGGCACGGGGAGGAGGGCTCATGAAATCGGAATTCCCGTCAAATTTACTCACCCTCCAGTCTTACATCGCAACAGGCAGGGCACAACAGGTGCCAAAGATGTGTGATCGCGTTAATTGAAGTCGTGCCGTTCTGCACCAATATATACCACAAGGCATTGAAATGTCGAACAAAAAATACTGCCGTCAGGTGCGTATAACTGTCTGATGGCCCCAACCCTGATCGGAGAGTAACATGTTCAAACGTATTGCGACATCGGCCCTTATTTTCGGTATGGCGTCCGCGGCTCCGCCCGCGCATGCGCAATCCAACTGTGGACAACGTGCTGAAATTGTCGGCAAGTTGCAGCAAAATTACACCGAAAACCTGACCGGCGGGGGGTTGCAGTCACCGCAAAGCCTTTTGGAATTGTGGACGTCAAACAAGACCGGCTCGTGGACTTTGCTTGTGACCCAGGCAAACGGAATTTCCTGCATCGTCGGTTCGGGTAGCAACTGGCATCTGGAGGAGATAATAGTCGCGCCTGAAGGTGTTCAAAGCTAACCATTTAATCTGATCTGCCGCCCTACAGCTTCTCAAGTTCCCTTGACTTAGATTACCAAACACCACCTTAACGCAAGCGGCGCTTGAATTACACCTAAATATCGGTATCTATAGTCCACAAACTTGAATTAGACAGCGCAAATAATTGTTGGGCATCTACATGAAGCGTAATTCAGGAACATTTACGCTACAGACAAGCGGTTATACAGCATTCACACCGAACAACTTGCCGCCTGCACCAGATATAGATATTGGCGAAAAAATGTACGGGTTGCTTTCGCGTGCTGACCGGGCTTTGGGTCGACTGGACGGTTCCATTCAGGCCCTGCCCAACGCCGAACTTTTCGTGTTCATGTATGTGCGAAAGGAGGCCGTTCTGTCTTCGCAAATCGAAGGCACACAGGCATCTTTGCACGACGTACTTGACGTGGAGGCGCAGCTTTTAGACCCCAAAAGGCCAAATGACACCGAGGAGATACTCAATTATGTGCGGGCACTCAATTTTGGCCTGAAACGCCTTAGTGAACTGCCATTGTCCATGCGGCTGATCCGTGAAATTCATGAAATACTGATGAACGATGTGCGCGGACAGCACGCAACGCCGGGGCAATTTCGAACATCTCAAAACTGGATTGGCACTGCCGGGTCTGGCATAAAGGATGCAATTTTTGTGCCACCGCCAGCTGACAAGCTGCCAGAATTATTGGGAGAGCTGGAAAAATATATTCATGCCAAAGATAGCACACCACTGTTGATCCGCCTGGCAATGATACACGCGCAGTTTGAAACGCTGCATCCGTTTCTTGACGGCAATGGCCGGGTTGGCAGATTGTTGATCACTTTCCTAATTTGTCAACAAGAGGTTTTGACGAAACCGGTTCTGTACCTTTCCTTTTTTCTAAAGAAAAACAAGAACGGCTATTATGATCGTCTGCAGGCGATACGGACCGACGGAAATTGGGAGGACTGGATTAATTTTTTTCTGCACGGCGTCACCGAGGTGGCCAACGAAGCAGCCGCGACGGCGCGAATTATAGTAGAAATGCGAGAGGTCCACCGGTCAAAACTGGTTAATACTTTGGGGCGCGGCGCGGCAAACGGCTTGAAATTATTGGAATCCATGTATCAGCGGCCGATTTTTACGGTGGCAATTGTTGCAGAATATTTGGGCGTGTCAGTGCAGGCGGCAAATTCGTTGACAGAAAAATTTGTGCAACTTGGCCTGATAAAGGAAATCACCGGCAATCAGCGTTACAGAGTATACCGCTACGACCAATACGTGTCTTTGTTCGTGGATTGAATGCAGTTCGATATTGTCGAGCTTGAACGTCAATGATAGTGGGGCGCGACCCAAACCCCTGAAGGACGTTCGCAATGAACAACGACTATATTGTAAAAGACATATCGCTGGCCGAATTTGGCCGCAAGGAACTCGATATTGCGGAAACCGAAATGCCGGGCCTGATGGCGCTGCGCCGTGAATTCGGCGATAGCAAGCCACTGAAAGGCGCGCGCATTGTTGGGTCGTTGCACATGACGATACAAACGGCGGTATTGATCGAATCCCTGACGGCGCTTGGTGCTGACGTACGCTGGGCGTCCTGTAATATCTTTTCAACACAGGATCATGCGGCTGCGGCCATTGCCAAGTCGGGCGTTCCGGTGTTTGCGATCAAAGGCCAGTCGTTGGTTGAACACTGGGATTATCTTGATCGCTCGTTCATGTTCCCGGCAGGCGCAAACCTTATACTGGATGATGGCGGTGACGCCACTTTGTACGTACTATTGGGCGCCCGGGTTGAGGCGGGGGAAACCGATCTGATCACGGTGCCAAAGTCCGAAGAGGAAGAGGCGATTTTTGCGCAGATCAAAAAGCGCATGAAAGAAAGCCCCGGCTGGTTCACCAAAACCCGTGAGGCGATCAAGGGGGTTTCAGAGGAAACCACGACCGGCGTGCACCGGCTTTACGAATTGCACAAGAACGGCCAACTGCCGTTTCCGGCGATCAACGTGAACGACAGTGTGACCAAGTCAAAGTTTGACAACAAGTACGGTTGCAAGGAATCGCTGGTGGACGGCATTCGCCGCGCCACCGATACGATGATGGCGGGTAAAACGGCGGTAGTTTGCGGGTACGGCGACGTGGGCAAAGGCTCGTCCGCCTCGTTGCGCGGTGCCGGTGCGCGGGTGAAAGTTACCGAGGTTGATCCGATCTGCGCACTGCAGGCCGCAATGGATGGCTTTGAGGTCGTGACTCTGGAGGACGCGGTCAAGGACGCTGACATCTTTATCACCACGACCGGCAACAAAGATGTGATCCGACTCGAACATATGCGCGAAATGAAGGACATGGCGATTGTCGGCAACATCGGCCATTTTGACAACGAAATTCAGGTGGCGGCACTGGCCAACCACAAATGGACGAACATCAAAGAACAGGTGGATATGATCGAAATGCCGTCGGGCAACCGGATGATATTGCTGTCGCAGGGGAGACTGTTGAACCTTGGCAACGCCACCGGCCATCCGTCATTTGTGATGTCGGCGAGCTTTACAAATCAGGTGCTGGCACAGATCGAGCTGTGGACCAAGGGCGAAGACTATCAAAACGAAGTATACATCCTGCCCAAACATCTGGACGAAAAAGTCGCGCGGCTTCACCTTGAAAAGATTGGCGTGAACCTGACGGTTCTTTCTGACGAACAGGCGAATTATATCGGCGTCAGTTCCGAAGGGCCGTTCAAAGCCGAGCACTACCGGTACTGATTTTGTGGTAAAGGTTTTTCGAACGAGATTTGCGCGCGTCGTTAAATGCGTGGCTATTTCGTTCGGAATCGCCACGATAGCTGCAAATTCTGTTCTCGCAGACCCGAAAATCGAAACTTTGAGAACGTACTACGAAGTGCGTGGCGCAAGTGGCAAAGCGCTCAAGGCGCAAATGAAGAAATTGGGCCCCAAAGGGTTCTGGGCCTATACTTCGTGGTACGTCAGTTGGACGCGTGAATGCGACGTTAAGGTCAAGATAACTTATACATTTCCGAAACTGGCCACTCCGCAGGATCTGAATGCGGCGACGCGCAAACGGTGGGACACCATGTTTGCGGCGTTAGTTGTGCACGAAGAACAACACGGCCAGCATGGCATCAACGCCGCCAACGAAGTGTTAAAAGCCCATTGCCGCAAGGCCGCGTCGATTACCCGAAAATGGGCGCGGCAGGACAAAATCTTTGACAGGGAAACCCGCCACGGCGCGGTCGACGGCGTGTTTTTGGCGAACTGATGTGTTTGACTGTGAAGCAGTTAGCGGGATGCAAATTTGACAGTCCGCGTCGAAAATTGAGCAAAAATTCAAATCGTTTTTTAGGAACTTGGCATTTGCCAGAACGCGGCGCGTCGCCTAGTCTGAGTTTATCGGACCAGTAAGGTCGGGACTTTTCAGGAGCGTGTGGCGCGCATGGCGGGCGCACGTGGGGTGATGGAGGGTCCCAAGGGGTTGGGGCCCTCCGCTTTTTATTCTCCTAAAACAGCGTCAGAACCAGACCCATAATCGTACAGCCGACGATCGCGTAAAGGCCGTCGATAAACGTCAACCGCATCGACCGACCGGCAAATGCATAGTTGGTCATGATCCATGGCGCCGCGATAAAGGCACCCAATCCAAATCCGGCCCATAGACCTTTGTTAGCGGTTTCAATGCCGGCTTCAGCAAACATGTGGCGCATCATACCCGCCACCAAAACTGCGGCTACGAATGATATGATGAACGGTACAGGATTTTTGCGGTCTATGTCTTCGGCGCTGACTCCGGCGGCTGCCATCCATTGTTTGCCCAAAATCATGTACCAAGCCGCGCCAAAAGCGTAACTGGCAGTTGCGGCGATAATAACCCCTGCATATTCCATTCGGCATCCCTCCATATATTGTTGTTATCGCGTTTTTATGCCCTATCCCTAGGGCGAATGCCAGAAATAATAATGTTTTCGTTGAACGGATTAACCGCAGAGTGCTTAATGGAAATTGGGGGTATCGTGCATGGCCAGAAAGTTTTTTGTTTTCTTTATTCCGGTGTTTGCCGCCGGATTTATTACCGGAAATGCGTTCTGGTATCTGGCGTCGCCGCTGTGGATCGACGTGGTCGTTGATGAACGCCTGCCGGATGAATTGTCCGTGACGCGCGTCGCAACCGGCACTATCAGAGGCGCGGACTCGGTCCACAAAGGCAGTGGAACCGCCACGCTGTCGCGCACAGCCGCCGGTGTTCACATCGTGTCGTTCAGTGATTTCAACGTGACCAACGGACCCGACCTAAAAGTAATATTGGTCAAAGCAGCTGACCCGCAGAGCTCTGACGATGTCAAAGCGGTCGACTGGATTTCACTTGGTCCGCTCAAGGGAAATATCGGGGCGCAGTCCTACGTGCTTGGCGATGATATTGATCCGGGCGCGTATCAGTCGGTTGCAATCTGGTGCAAGCGTTTCGGCGTCTTGTTTGCCTCGGCCAGCTTGGCCGCAGTTCAGTAAAGTCGAATAACGACTTAGCTTAGATTTCAGACCGCAACGGGCGCGCCAACAAGGCTTGCATGGCTTCCTTGACCGTGACGGTATTTTCCAGAACATCAGCGACGGCGCGCGCAATCGGCATTTCGATGCCGTGACGTCTGGCCAGATCAGCCGTTGCACGGGCAGTGGCCGCGCCCTCGATCGTCGCGGTTCTCGTTGCGGCGCGCTGTGCGCCCAGATCGAGACCAAAACTGAAATTGCGCGACTGAACTGAGGTACAGGTCAACGCAAGGTCGCCCAATCCACTAAGACCTGACAGCGTTTCCTTTTCGGCGCCAAGAGCCACGGCAAGACGGGTCATTTCGTTGTACCCCCGCGTCATCAGCGCGGCGCGCGCGCTTTCGCCCAAACCGGCGCCCATGGCAATTCCACAGGCGATAGCGACGACATTTTTTAGTGCGCCACCCAGCTGCGCGCCGATCGGATCGCGGGACAAATAAAGACGAATATTGCTTGTGCTCAGAACCCTCTGCAAATCAACGGTTGTAGATCCATGTGCCGCAATGCACAGCGCCGTCGGCTTACCCGCCGCGATTTCACCGGCAAAGCCGGGACCGGTCAATACGGCGACACTTGGTTCACCGAGCACTTCCGCAACGATTTGACTGGGCAGCAGCCCCGTTTCTTTTTCAATGCCTTTGCAGCATACAGCAAGCATCTGACGATCAAGGAAGTGCTTTGATTCACGTAACAACGAGCGCAGTTTTTGGGTTGGAACAGTCAGCAACGTAACATCTGCAACCCCAACCGAGTCGACCGCGCGCAGCGTTTGGGGAAATTTGTGCCCCGCCAGGTATTTGGAATTTTCGCGGTGTTGGTTCATGGCGGCAACCTGACGGGCGTCGCGGGCATAAAGCGCCACGTTGCGCCCGTCGTTGGCCAGTGAAATGGCCAGAGCCGTGCCGAACGCGCCCGCGCCAACCACGGAAATATCGCTCATGCCTTGGCTCCTTTTTTGCCCGACCCCAGCATGGGGGTGCTGGCGCGGTCAAGCGGCCATCGCGCGCGTGCTGCAAGCGCCATCGAATCTCTGTGGCCCGTCCTGAACATTTCCAAGCCCGCCCATGCGATCATCGCTCCGTTGTCGGTGCAGAATTCAAGCGGTGGCGCGACCAAGTTAAATTCCGACGACGCGCAAAGATTTTTCAACGCTGCGCGTATAGACGCATTCGCGGCGACGCCTCCGGCAACCGCGAAGTGGCGTGACTGAGGCGTGTGCGCCTTTGAAAACATCGCCAGGGCGCGGCGCGATTTTTCCACCATGACGTCGGTAACCGCCGCCTGAAAAGACGCGCAGATATCCGCGCGATCCTGTTGCGTAACGCCACTTTTTTCGGCGCGTAATGTATCGATGGTGCGACGCACGGCAGTTTTAAGGCCCGAGAACGAAAAATCGCAACCCTCCCGATTGAGCAGCGGACGAGGAAATTTGAACCGTGTGGGGTCGCCTGTGGTGGCCTGTGCCTCGACGCGCGGACCACCGGGTTGACCCAGCTCCAAAAGTCTGGCGATTTTGTCAAAAGCTTCACCCGGCGCGTCGTCGATGGTTCCGCCCAGTCGCGTGAACTGATCGGGGCCTGCCGCCGTCAGAAACTGACAATGACCACCCGACACCAGCAGGACGAGATAGGGAAACTCAATGTTGTCGGTCAATCGGGGCGTCAGAGCATGTCCGGCCAAATGGTTGACCCCTATAAGCGGCAGGCCGGTCGCAGCGGCCAATCCTTTGGCACACATCACTCCTGCAAGTACGCCGCCGATCAAACCGGGGCCGGCTGTTACTGCAATCGCGTCAAGATCGTTCAGGATGACACCCGCTTTGGACAGGGCCTGTTCCACGACAATGTCCAGTTTTTCGACGTGGGCGCGCGCCGCGATTTCCGGGACGACGCCGCCAAACGCCGCGTGCAATTCGTTTTGATCAAAGACGACAGAGGACAGAACGCTCGCCAAATTGCCCGCGCGCTGGCGCACCACGGCAGCAGCGGTGTCATCGCAACTGCTTTCAATGCCAAGAATGGTGAGTGTTTTGGTCATTGCTTCCGGACCTGTTGCGAAACTGGCACAGCGCAGGTAACACCTGTGCTATTCACAGGCAATCCTAATGGAACCAGATGCGCCACGAACCCGCTATCATCCTGCTGACGCGTGCCAAGGCGCAAAACACAGGGTTTTCGGCCCAACTGCGGGCACGGATCGGCAATGCGGCGCGGATCGTTGAGGCACCGTTGACCTTGATACAACCGATCAACGCGACCATTGATCTGACCGGGGTTGGCGCGGTGGCGTTTACATCAGCGAACGGCGTCTCTGAATTTGCCAAGCGCGAAAAGACACGGGATTCCGCCTGTTTCTGTGTGGGCGCCCGCAGCGCGGATGCGGCGCGCGCGGTGGGGTTTGCGGCTCGCGCGGCCGCCGGTGACGTTGCCGATCTGGCGCAGCTGATAGCGCGCGAATACGATGCCGCGAACGGAGTGGTGTTGCACGTACGCGGCCGCCACGCAGCGGGAGATCTCGTGGGTGCGTTGAACGCGCGTTCGATGCCCGCACTCAGCGTGATTATTTACGAACAATGCGTGGTCCCGGTTGACGACGGTATCTATAAAGACATAGGCAGTAATCTGCCGCTTTTTGTACCGCTTTTTTCGCCCCGCAGCGCCAAAATATTTCTGGATCAGTTTGGTGAACTGCAATTTCAAGACGCAGTTGCCATCTGCATAAGCAGTAATGTGGCGAAAGAATTGGGTGATGGCGTCTTTGGCAGTGTCGTGGTTGCGCAGCGCCCCGATGCAGCGTCGATGCTGGACGCGATTGCCGACGCGCTTTGACAGCAACCAATTAGAATGCGTATCTTTTAACACAGGCGCTTAGCCCTTACATCAAGACCGAATCCGATCATCATGGGGTGCAGGATATGGCGACCAAAAAAACCACAACGGGTAAATCAGTGGGTAAATCGGCGGGCAAACCGGCGGCCCGCAAACCCGCCACCACAGGTAGAGCAACGGTGATTGATCCTCCAAAAAAACCTGTGCGCAAAACACCGGCAAAAAAACCGGTGACGGTTGATGCAAAAGCGGTCGTAAACACAACCCACCCGGCCAGTTCAGAAACGCCACCCGAATCGAAAAACGCGCCCAAAGCAGCGCAGGAACTACCGGGGAAACCGGCGGACCGTTCGTATCCACCGAATGCGGTCATGGCAGGGGGCGCTGCACTAGCGGTCGTAGCGGGTTTCTTGCTGGCCGGGCTATTCACATCCAATTCTTCGCCAGAAGTCGATGCATCATCTGGCAGCGGGTCGTCGCAAGAGATCGCCGATTTGCGTGTTGAATTGCAGGCAAGGCTTGCGTCGATCAACACGGCCCTGGGCGTGCTTAGCCGACAGCCGCACGCGCCGCCGGTCGATCTGAGCGGGGAAATTGCCGATCTGGCCGGGGCGGTGTCGGAAAACGCTGCAAGAACTCAGGCCCGTCTCGAGTCGATTGGAACCAACATTGAAGCCTTTGCTTCGCGATTGGATGTACTGGCCGCAACGGTTGACGGAATTGAGATCAAAGCCAGTGCCGCGAACGCGGTGATTTCGCAGCAGGATTTTGATGAGTTGCAGATGGCGTTGGAGGCGCGCCAAGCGGAGGTGGACGCTCTCGAGGCCCAAGTCGCCACATTGACCACTGCGGGCGACGCCAAATTGCAGGCGGCGCTGGAGCAGGCAGATGCGCTGCAACGATCTGCCGACGAGGCGGCCAGTGCGGCGGTGCTAAAAATTGCACTTGGCAATCTTGATACAGCGTTGCGAATTGGAACCCCATTTTCCGAGGCGATTTTGACGATTGAATCTGTGGCCGACGTGACGGTTTCGTCCAGCCTGGCAGATTTTTCCGAGACAGGTGTGGTCCCGCTGACCGCGCTTCAGCACAGCTTTCCCGATGCTGCGCGCGCCGGGTTGAAAGCGGCGATAAAAGCGGAAGGCGGCGACGGTTTGGTGGCCAACGTGACGTCATTTTTCAAATCTCAGGTCGGTGCAAGATCGCTTGAGGAAAAACAGGGCGAGACACCCGATGCGCTGTTGTCACAGGCCGAAGCGGCGCTTGGCGACGGGCGTGTCGCTGCGGCGGTTGGTCTGATTGATCGACTGCCCGAAGCAGGGCAGATGGCTATGGCTGAATGGCGCGAACAGGCGCGGGCGCGCACCGCGGCAGAGACCGCGTTGTCACGGCTGAAATTTTCTCTGGACGACGAAGAATAAGGACACGCCGACCCGATGATCTGGTCTTTAGTCAAAGCTGTCATATTCATGGGGCTGATTGCCGCTCTGACGTTTGGTGTCACCGCGCTGAATACCGCGAACGACGAAATCAGACTGTCGGTTGCCGCGATGGAGTTTACGTTGACCCCGCTGGCCGGTGCGGTTCTGGCAATGCTGGCGCTTGTTGTCGCGTGGATTGCATTGCGCCTGACGGGTCTGGCTGTGGCAGTTCTGCGGTTTTTTAACGGCGACGAGACTGCGATCTCGCGCTATTTTGACCGCAACCGCGAACAGCGCGGGTTCGAGGCGCTGGCGGACGGTATGATCGCGATCGCCGCGGGCGAGGGCAAAGTCGCGATGGCCAAAGCAGCCAAGGCCGACAAATTTCTGCAAAGGCCGGAACTGACCCTGCTGTTAAGCGCACAAGCGGCAGAATTGTCCGGCGACAGCGCAAGAGCACAGGGTATCTATCGTCAATTGCTGAACGACGATCGTACACGGTTTGTCGGGGTGCAGGGCATTTTGAAACAAAAGCTTCTGGCAGGTGACACTGATACAGCGTTGAAACTGGCCGAAAAAGCCTTTGCGCTACGGCCCGGTCACGGCAAAACAATCGACACGCTGTTCGCGCTGCAAAGCCGGAATGAAGATTGGGCAGGGGCACGCAAGACTCTGGCGGCCAAACTTTCTGCCAGGGACCTGCCACGCGACGTACATATGCGTCGGGACGGGGTGTTGGCTTTGGCACAGGCGCGGCACGAGATCGACAAAGGCAACATCGACGCGGCCCATGAAAAGGCTATGCAGGCGAATAAGTTGTCACCTGAACTGATCCCTGCTGCGGTGCTGGTCGCCGAAACGCATGTGCTGAACGAAGCGCCCAAAAAGGCCGCAAAAGTGCTGGCCAAGGCGTGGGCTGCGCAACCGCACCCTGATCTGGCGGCGGCATTTGCTGATATCGAACCCGATGAAGATGCGGCGGCGCGCCGAAAACGTTTTGCCGCGCTATTGAAAGTCAAACCCGATGACCCCGAAACGCGGCTGCTTGCGGCAGAACTGGCGTTAATGTCCGAGGATTTCGCGGGCGCGCGCGCAGCGCTTGGTGACCTGGCCGAGGTCGAGCCCACCACTCGCGCGCTGACCGTGATGGCGGCAATCGAGCGCGGCGAAGGATCACCCGACAACGTGGTTCGCGGTTGGTTGACCAAGGCGTTGGACGCTCCGCGCGGTCCCCGGTGGATTTGTGATAGCTGTCACAACTTACAGTCGGCCTGGTCCCCGGTTTGCGACAATTGTGAGAGTTTTGACACGCTGAGCTGGCGGGTGCCGCCCGAGGCCGAGGGGGCGTCGGAACCACGCGCGACGTCGATGCTGCCGCTGATCGTCGGGGCGTTGGAAGAAACTGTTGACGAAACCGACGAATTAGAAGAACTGGTGGACGTCACGGGCGAATAAAATAGCCGCTGTAGCTCAGTTGGTAGAGCATTGCATTCGTAATGCAGAGGTCGGAGGTTCGAGTCCTCTCAGCGGCACCAGAACGCGATCAAAGATCGCATCACATCAACGAAACTTCGTGTCCGCGCGGCCGGCGTTTCGCTGAATCGCCGGGAGCATCGGGAATTTTAGGTTTTCGAATGTTTCCGTCTCGTCCAGCCGCTCATCTATCCGGCACATCTAACCAACCAAAAAAGCCGCATCAAAATGATGTTCCTGCAGGTTATCCCCTTCACCGGCGCGGTCTATGATCACAAAGGTTTGTTCGGCCCCGATTGGGGTCAGAATCCCGTGCCAAGTGTTGCGCAGATAATTGATGCCTTGTGCGCCGTTTGACATGAACGCCAGCGGCATACCCGGTGTGCCGTTTTTGTCAGGGGCGACAACGATCAGAAACGGATTGCCGTCAACCGGAATAAAGGCCTGAGAGCCCAACGGATGGCGCTCCACCATAGTCAGGCGCAGGGGCAATTCCGCCGGTCGGCTGCGGGCGAGGCTGATGTTGGCGCGCCCGCCGCCAGTGAATTCCAGCCGTGCAAGATCGTGGTAGCGGTCGCATTGTCCGTCGTTGATGGTGAAACTTGGTGTTGCCGTGCGCGCTATGATATCGCCGAACGGGGCAAATGCAGCAGCGGTAAGCGGTTGGATTTTGACGGGTTGGGTCATTTGCGGCTCTGGCTAACTGACAACGGGACCGAGCCGGGGATGGCGGTTGACGTCCTTGTAAAGCAAATAACGGAACGGACCTGTGCCCGTGGCAACGCAGGCCTGCGGACAGAAGGCGCGCAGCCACAGAAAATCGCCGGGCTGCACGTCGATCCAGTCGGTATTCAACAAGTATTTGGCGGTGCCCTGCAGAATATAGATACCGTGCTCCATGACGTGGGTTTCCGCGAACGGGATGCGACACCCGGGTTTGAAGGTAACGATATTGACGTGCATATCATAGCGCATATCGGCGGGGTCGATAAATCGAGTAGTGGCCCAACCGCCGTCCGTATCCGGCATCTCAACGGACGTCGTTTCGTGGTCGGCGCTGACGAATGACGGCGGCGCGTCGAGACCGTCGACGGGTTCATAGCGTTTGCGAAACCAGTGAAACGTCGCATTTTGGGGGCTTTTATTGTGGAGCGTCCAGTCGCTGTCAGGCCCGATAAAAACAAAAGCGCCGGGGGTCAATTTGTATGATTTTCCATTCAGCGTAAGGTCCGGCGTGCCGGATGTGACAAACAAAACGGCCTCGGCCTTTTGGTCTGGTTCGGGCGTGTTGCTACCGCCGCCCGGTGATACTTCGACCACATATTGTGAAAAAGTTTCAGCAAATCCCGATAGCGGCCGCGCAAGAATCCAAGCGCGCGTGTCTGTCCAAAAAGGCAGCGCACTGGTGACAATATCCTGCATCACCTCATGCGGGATAACGGCGTAGGCCGCGGTGAATACGGCGCGTTCAGGCAGGTTGGCGTCCTGACTGTGGTGGCCGCCTTCGGGTGTAAAGTACAGCGGGTCCGCCATGGTATTCTCCCTGTGTCAATCGTGCTTAGCGCAGTTGACCGTCACAGGGCAATACATCGGTCAATCCCTTTGAAAACGTGGAATTTTGATCAAATTGTCGGTTGCTGGAGTGTCGCACTTAGTTTGCTATTAAGAAATACGGACGATGTTGACGACCGTGCGCTAAGAGTGAGCGGCGCGGGGACCTGGGGTTTAAGGGTGTCCGCATCAGTCAGAAAGACGATTTCGCGCGTCGGAAACGACGCATGCTACGCAAAAGCGGCGCAAAAGCGCCGTTCGTCTAAAGGAAAGACCATGACAAGTATTCTAACAAACACCAGTTCGATGATCGCGCTTCAGGCATTGAAGGGGGTCAACGAGGGTCTGAGCAAAACACAGGACATGATTTCGACCGGTAAAAGTATCGGAACTGCCAGAGACAACTCGGCCATCTGGGCGATATCCAAAGTAATGGAAGCAGACGTGTCCGGATTCAAGGCGATTTCAAGCAGTCTTTCGCTGGGGTCTTCGACGGTGGCTGTGGCGCGACAAGCGTCTGAGTCTACCACCGAATTATTGACCGAAATCAAAGGTAAAATCGTTGCGGCGCAGGAAGAAAACGTCGATCGAAGCAAAATTCAGGTCGACATTGCAACCTTGCGTGATCAAATCGCTTCCGTGGTCGAGGCCGCGCAGTTCAACGGGCTGAATTTCGTTTCCGGATTTGACGATGTCAAAGTATTGTCGTCCCTGAACCGCGCCAGTGACGGTACGGTCACTGCGGCCAATATTACCGTGGCACGGCAGGATTTGACAACCGATGCGGGCGTTTATGGCACCGGCGCGTCGCTCGCGGCCAACGCAACGTCCAGTGGCGCAGCCGTGGTGAACACAGCGATTTCTGAAACACTGACTGTTGGCGGCACAATTGTCATTGGCGAGCAATTCACCTTTCAGATCGGTGGCTCGACCGTTGACTTCACGGCCGCCTCGACCGCAACAGCCGATGTGGCAACCGGTTTGACCGCAGCAATCAACGCCGCCGGCATTACCGATATCACTGCAAGCGTCGCGGGTTCAGTCGTGACTGTCGACAGCACGAACGCGTTTGACACCACCGCGCTGAACGCCAGTTCCAATTCGGCGGCGGGTACATTGGTTCTGTCAAATACCGATATCGCGGAGCGGGCGGAGTCCATCACGTTCTCGACTTCGGCGGCTGTCAGCGAAGGTGACGGCTACCGCGTGGCCATTGCCGGTGTGAATTATGACTATATTGCCGGACCGAACGAATCGTTTGGTGACGTGGCCAACGGTCTGAAGGCCGTGATCGACGGGGCGGGTCTGACCGACTTTTCCACCAAGGTCACAACCGACGCCACGACCGGCGCACCGGTTCTGATGATCGACAACAACGGCACGACCCAGACGTTGGCGGTAACCGGAGCCGCAGGGGGCGAAGCCACCGGCGGGCTTTTTGCGCTCAAAGGCGTTGACGTCAATACCAGCGCAGGGGCGGCAGCGGCGCTGCAAAACATCGAAGTGATGATTCAGGCGTCGATTGACAGTGCCGCATCTTTTGGTTCGGTCGAGAAACGCATCGACATCCAGAACGACTTTATTGGCAAACTGGCTGACTCGCTCAAGGCGGGCATCGGCGCGTTGGTTGATGCCGACATGGAAGAAGCAGCCGCTCGACTGCAGGCGCTGCAGGTGCAGCAGCAACTGGGCATCCAGTCACTGTCTATCGCGAATCAGGCACCGCAGAACGTTCTGTCGCTGTTTAGATAACGATTTGGTACGGGGCGGCAGGTGTCGCCCCGTCTACCACCGGATCTTCATCATTTTCCTGAATTCTCGCGTCCAAGGACACCCCAGATATGAACACAGCAGCACTTGCCCGTTCGGCCTATTCAAACACACGCTTTACCATAAGGACCGATCGCGGCACCGAATACGATGTGCTCGCCCGGATCACGCAGAATCTGAAAACCGCCGCCGATCGTGGCAAATCAGGGTTTCCCGCTCTTGTTGCGGCGCTGCACGAAAATCGGGAATTATGGACAATTCTGGCCGGTGATGTTGCCGACCAGGGCAACGGTTTGCCCAAAACCCTGCGCGCGCAAATATTCTATCTGGCCGAATTTACCCACGCCCACACCCGAAAAATTCTTCACGGTGACGCCGATATTGATGCCATCGTCGATATCAATACGGCGGTTATGCGCGGATTGCGCGGCGAATGCGGCGCACTGTCATGAGCGGTCTTGTCCTTAAACTTGGTCCGGGCGAACGTGTGCTGATCAACGGCGCTGTGATCGAGAACGGCGATCGTCGCAACCGGCTGAGTATTCTCACTCCGAACGCCAATATCTTACGGCTGCGCGACGCCATACACCCCGACGAGGTCAACACACCGGTGCGCCGCGTCGTTTATATTGCGCAGCTCGTGCTATCCGGCGACGCCGATCCCGAAGAGGCCAGGCACCAACTTTTGCGCGGTATCGAACAATTGTCGCAGGTATTTGCCGACCACGACAGCCGCAAACATCTGGACGTCGCGACCGACAGTATAGTCGAAGGGCAATTTTATCAGGCGCTCAAGGCGCTGCGCGGACTTTTACCTCGCGAACAGCGGCTCATGAAAGCCGTGCCCGCGTGATATTTCAGGCCGTAATTCCCTTTGGCGGCATCGTCGGGCTGAAGTTTCTTGAACGCGCGGCAGACAGCCAGGCCGCGAATTTCGCTAAAGATCCGGTCATCGCACGCGAAACCGAATATTTCCGCGCCAACATCGCCAAGGCAGAAACCGCCGAAGACCTGGTTGCGGATTATCGAATGCTTAGGGTGGCGCTGGGGGCCTTTGGGCTCGACGACGATATCAATAAACAATTCTATATCCGCAAAGTTCTGGAGGAAGGGACCAGCGACCCCGGCGCGCTGGCCAACCGGTTGGTCGACAAACGATACGAAGCGCTTTCCAATGCTTTTGGATTTGGTTCGGTATTCGGCGCAAAAACCAAATCCACCGGATTTGCCGACCGGATCATTGCCGCCTATCAGACCCGTCAGTACGAAATATCGGTTGGCGACAAGGATCAGAATCTGCGTCTGGCACTTGGATTCAGACGCGAAATCGCGGATATCGCGGCATCGACGATCACCGGCGATACCAAATGGTTAAAGGTTCTGGGTTCACCGCCGCTGCGGCGCGTTTTTGATGTCGCGTTCAACTTGCCGACCGAATTCTCTCGGCTGGATCTGGATCGACAATTGGAGGTGCTGCGCGCGCGCGCCGGAGATTTGCTGGGGGATAGCGAAATCACTGCCTTGAGCGACGCCGGCAATGTCGAAAAAGTCCTGCACCGGTTTCTGGCGCGCAGCGGCACCGGCGCTACGGGGCAAGCCAGCGGCAGTTCTGCCGCGCTTAGCCTACTGCAGAGCGTCAACAGCGGATCGTCAACAGCGCAGTCTTTGTTTGCTGCACTGGTCTAAATGGCCTGCGGCGCGTCCTGATCGTTTTGCGTTGTACTTGCTGGCTCCAGTATTTTTGACAGACGCTCAAAACTGTGTTCGATGCTTTCCGAAGTCACCAGAGTCGCGAACGCCTCGAACGCAGGATTTAGCGATACCGCCCTGTCCAGCCGTTCGTCGCCGCCGCGTTCATAAAGCCCCGACTGAATCATCAACGCCGCCGAATCGTACGCACCAAGCAGATCGCGGGCCTGACGCAAGACAGAATTTTCCGTGTCTGCTGCGGCTTCGGGCAGACTACGTGACACCGAACGGACAATGTCGACGGCGGGAAAGCGTCCGCGTTCGGCAATCTCCCGCGACAGCACGACATGGCCGTCAAGAACTCCACGGATAATGTCGGCGATGGGTTCGTCCATATCGGAACCGGCGACTAATACGCTGAAGACAGCGGTGATATCGCCGAAATCCCCGACACCGGTGCCGGCCCGTTCGCACAGCGCCGTAATCATGTGTTGCGTTGAAGCCGGAAAGCCGCGCGCGGTTGAGGGCTCGCCCGATGCAATCGCCACCTCTCGGTGCGCCTCGGCAAACCGGGTGATCGAATCTGCCAGATAGAGAACCTGCTTGCCCTGATCACGGAAATATTCCGCCACCGCCATCGCGGTCCACGCGGCGCGGCGCTTGACCAGAGGTGACTGATCCGATGTCGCCACCACCATCACCGTGCGCTTCATACCCTCTGGCCCCAACGTGCGTTCAATAAAATCGCCAACCTCGCGACCGCGCTCACCGATCAGCGCCATGACGATAACGTCGGTGTCGATCTGGCGAGCCAGACGACCAAGAAGCATGGACTTGCCCACGCCCGAGCCTGCGAACAGGCCGATCCTTTGTCCACGCGCCAATGGTAGAAATGTATCGAAAATCGCAATACCCGTTTGTAACCGCATACCAAGACGCCGCCGTTGGGTGGCCGAAAGGGGAGCAGGATCCGACAAAACGGAGTCGGTACCCTTCAGCAGTGGCCGACCATCCAGAGCCAAACCAAAGGGATCAATGACGCGACCCATCCAGCTATTATCCGGACAAAGCCTGAATTTGGGCAGGAGTCTGACAGGATCGCCGACGATAATTCCGGCCATATTTTTAAGGGGCAGCGCGAAAACGGTGTTTTCTGACATCGAAATTATTTCGGCACGAACGCGTGCGCCTTTGGCACAGGCGACTTCGATGAGTTCACCAAGACCTGCCACCCGCGACAAACCAACCACATAGACTCCCCCGGAGTCCAAGCGGGAAACCTTACCGATATGTCGCACCGGTGAGATGTCCGAAATCATCGCTGTCAAAATGTCGAAACTGCCGATGTTCACACGCTGGCCTCCGCTGTTTTGTCATTACGGTTTATAAACGATTGGTTGTTAATGCTTGTTGAAAGACCCCGAGGGAGAAGCCCCGCATGACCCTGAACCTTGACATTCTGCGAATGGCGCAGTCGATGGCTGCCCACGCCGCCGGGCGTCAGACGGTCGTTTCAACCAATATCGCCAACAGCGATACACCGGGGTACAAAGCGCAGGAAATGCCAAGCTTTGCGGCCAGCTATGGTCGTGTCCACGATGGTTTTCAACCGACTGCAACGCGGCCCAATCACATGCTGACCGCAGAGCAAACGACAGGTGTCGGCCGTGCCCATGCGGCTGTTGGCGATCGTGTTTCGCTATCACCCAACGGCAATAACGTATCGATAGAACGCGAAATGGCCGTGGCTGCGGATGTGCAGTACCAGCACGATCTTGCCTTGGGCATCTATCGCAAATCGGTCGATATTCTGCGGCTTGGTCTGGGCAGGGGGCGCTGAACGTGGCTGATTTTTTCGGATCATTCGCCACATCTGCCAGCGGTATGCAGGTACAATCGGCGCGTTTGCGACTCATAACCGAAAATGTCGCCAACGCCGACACACCGGGATACCGGCGCAAAACCGTTGATTTCAACGCCGAGTTTGATCGCGCACGCGCCACCGCAACCGTGACACTGGGGCGGGTTTCGCTGGACAGTCGGGAACTGGAACAGGTGTTCAGCCCGGGCCATCCACTGGCCGATGGATCCGGGCATTATTCCG
Organism: uncultured Rhodobacterales bacterium; assembly: GCA_964588725.1. GTDB lineage: Bacteria > Pseudomonadota > Alphaproteobacteria > Rhodobacterales > Rhodobacteraceae > UBA5972. The sequence goes on along the minus strand of CAZPQL010000006.1, from coordinate 20,922 downwards.
GCTCGAACGTTGATCTGGTGATCGAAATTGCCGACGCCCGTGAATCGCAGCGGAGCTATGAAGCGAATTTGCGGATGTTTGATCAGACGCGACAAATGTCACGCGCAGTGCTGGAACTTTTGCGGCGATAGACCGGTTTAGGAGGCGGATATGGAGCTAAAATCATCATTGGCGGCGCAGGCCTATGCAGCCGCGCGACCGGCGACACAAACGCCAGACAAGGCGGCGGAAGGGCTGTCCGGCGCGTTTGGCGACCTGGCCGGTGATTTGGTCAATACGCTGCAATCGGGCGAGGACACCGCCAAGGCCGTGATGACCGGCGGCGCCGATCCCCATGCGCTGGTCGAAGCACTGGCTGCCACCGAACTGGCGGTCGAAACGGCGGTCACCGTACGTGACAAGGTCGTCGAGGCCTATCAGGAAATTCTGCGGATGCCGGTGTAATATGACCGAAGCCGTGATGCTCGACATTCTGAAACAGGCGCTGTGGACCGCAGTGGTGATTTCTGCACCAGTCCTGGCAGTGGCCCTGGTTGTCGGCGTGCTGATCGGGCTGTTTCAGGCGTTGACCTCGGTGCAGGAAATGACGCTGACCTTTGTGCCAAAACTTGGTGCCATACTTGTGGTTTTCTGGGCAACACTGGGTCTGATGACGCAAAGCCTGTCCAGTCTGTTCGCCGACAACATCATTCCTTTGATTGCGGGGGGGTAAACATGGACAACGCCGGATACGTGGCGCTTGGCCGTCAGGCGGGATTGCTACAGGAACTGCAGACCGTGGCCAACAATATCGCAAACCTGTCCACAGCGGGCTATCGCCGCGAAGGGGTCATTTTTGCCGAGCACGTCAAGCGGCTTGACGGAGACGAACTTGGATCACTTTCAATCGCCACGGCGCGCGGGCGGGTGACCGATCCGACGCAGGGAACGCTGTCACAAACCGGTGGCCGGTTCGATTTCGCAATCGAGGGCGACGGCTTTTTTGTGCTTCAAACACCCGACGGACCGCGTCTGACCCGTGCGGGCAGCTTCACACCCAACGGACAAGGTGATTTGGTAGATCCGGATGGATTTCCGGTTTTGGACGCGGGCGGTACGCCGATATTCATCCCGCCCGACGTTTCCGTTGTGGCCCTGGCGCCGGACGGAACGCTGTCGGCCGACGGGCTGCCGCTGGCGCAGATCGGCGTGGTCGCTCCTGAAGATCAAGCCACGATGACACGACAGGGCGGAACGATGTTTCGCAGCGATGGTGGTTTTCAGCAGATTGAAAACCCGATGGTCGCGCACGGATTTATCGAACAAAGCAACGTCAGCGCAGTAAGCGAAATGGCGCGCATGATTGAAATTCAACGCGCTTATGAGCTTGGGCAAAAAATTCTGGACCGCGAAGACGAGCGCATGCGCGCCACCGTTCGCGTGCTGGGTCAGTAATATGAACAGGGGCCGGACATGAGAGCACTGAAAATCGCCGCAACGGGCATGATGGCGCAGCAAATGCGTGTCGAAGTCATTTCCAATAATCTCGCCAACATGAACACCACGGCCTATAACACGCGGCGCGCCGAATTTTCCGACCTGCACTACCAGCAAATCGTGCGCGCCGGATCGATCAACGCCGCCGACGGCACCACGGTACCTGCGGGCGTGCAGCTTGGACTGGGGGTGCGTCCTTCGGCTGTATCGGTAAACGTGGCGCAGGGCGCGCTGTCAGCGACCGGCGGCGAATTGGATCTTGCCGTGGACGGCGACGGATACCTGGAAGTAACGATGCCCACGGGCGCGACAGGATACACACGCGACGGAGCACTGAAACGAACAGGCGACGGGCTTATTGTGACGTCGGACGGATTTCCCATAGCGCCTGAAATCACCATTCCAACCGACGCGCGCAGCATTTCGATCAACGCCGAGGGCGAAGTCTACGCCTATTTCAATGACACCGTTGAACCGGAATTACTGGGCCAGATTTCGCTGACCGGGTTCTCAAATGACAAGGGACTTGAAGCCATCGGCGGCAACCTGTTTCTGGAAACAGCGGCTTCGGGCCCACCGATTACCGGGACGGCGGGCCAGAACGGGCTGGGTACTTTTCGACACGGCTATCTGGAGGGTTCATCGGTCGACGCTGTGCGCGAAATCACCGAACTCATCGAGGCTCAGCGGGGGTACGAGCTTAACGGTAAAGTCATCACCGCCGCCGACCAGATGCTGGGGGCAACGACGCAAATCCGATGATCATGATACGCTATTTTCTGCTGGCCGGTCTGATCTGCAGCGCTGCAGACGCTCAGACCGTCGTGGCCAGCCAAACAATCCGCAGCCGGTCAGTCATTACACCCCAGGACGTCGTTTTGCTGGACAAAACGCTTTTGGGCGGGTTCGCCGACGTTCAGGATGTGATCGGCATGGAGGCCCGCAACAATCTTTTTTCCGGTCGGTTGATACGCCGCCAGGACGTTGGCCCGCCCGCGATTGTCGACCGCAACCAAATCGTCACGTTGATCTACATAGCCGGTGCGCTGACGATATCAGCCGAGGGACGGGCGTTATCGCGCGCCGGCATCGGCGACCGAATTCGCGTCATGAACTTAACCTCACGCACAACTGTGTTTGGCGTGGTCCTGCAATCCGGCAACGTGGAAGTGAGCCCATGAAATCAAATATCCTGTACAGTCTTTTGCTGTCGCTGTCTGCGTTGAGCGCCTGTGGTCAAATGAAAAACGTCGGACGGGTACCCACTTTTACACCGGTCACCAACAGCCACGGCTATTTTGCCATGAACGCAGAGCGGCGGACCACCGCAGACAATGACGGCCGACATTACGCATCGCTGTGGAGCGCTGCGCCGGGTTCGCTGTTGGGCGACCGCCGCGCCAGCGAATTGGGTGACCTGATGACCGTGGTGATTGAAATATCCGACAAGGCGGAAATATCCAACAGCACGTCGCGCACCCGCGCCGGTGGTGAAAAACTGGGCGTCACGTCGCTGTTCGGGGTGCCCCAGGCGATTGACAAACGGCTGCCCGACGGCGCCAGTAGCGCGGACGCGGTCGATCTGTCTTCCAACAGCACCTATGCGGGCGACGGAACCGTGCGGCGAAAAGAGAACCTTACCCTGCGCATAGCGGCCACCGTGACCGACGTATTGGCCAACGGGCATTTGCAAATCCAAGGCAGTCAGGAAGTCCGGGTCAATTTCGAGCTGCGCGAGCTGCTTGTGACTGGTTTTGTGCGCCCCGAAGATATTTCGCGCAAAAACGAGATCACGTATGATAAAATTGCGTCGGCGCGTATCTCTTATGGCGGTCGCGGATTGATCACACGGGTGCAACAACCGCGATATGGTCAGCAGGCAGTCAACATCGTACTTCCTTTTTAGGGTATCACCATGAAGAAGCTGCTTCCGGTGATACTGGCCATAATTGGTCTGGCGGCCGGCACCGGTGCCGGACTGGTGTTCAAGCCATCGACCGATCCCGTTCACACCGAGTTATCCTGTGGTTGCTCGGATGGAGCGGACGTGTCCGATCATGCGACGGACGACGCGACGGACGACGCGACGGACCACGCGACTACAGCTGGTTCGGGGCATGATGAGTCCGATAAGCCGGTTGGCAGCCGTGAATATGTCAAGCTGAACAATCAGTTTATCGTTCCCGTGGTTGAGGCAAAAAAAGTCACGTCACTTGTGGTCATATCTCTAAGCCTTGAGGTACGACAGGGCCGCAAGGAAACTGTATACAGCCGCGAACCCAGATTGCGCGATGCATTGTTGCAGGCGATGTTCGCCCATGCCAACGCCGGCGGTTTTCACGGATCTTTCACGTCAGGTGAAAAGATGAACGATCTGCGCAGCTCGCTCGACGCGGCGGCAATCAGGGTGCTCGGCGATATAGCCACCAAAGTTTTGGTCACCGATATCGTCCGTCAGGACGTGTGAGCCTCTGATCGATTGCACAACGGGCAAGCCGGACAGGTGCGTAGCCACCGCCGCGCGCCGATATAGCAGCGGATTGTTTCTTTTACGACCAAAAGCCGGAACCAGTTTCGATGCTACATTCAATGGTTTCGTTTGTGCGTCGTCTCTGCGGCCAGCGCCGCCAATTTATTCAGGACGCTTCTGCGACCAAAAGATTTGACAGCCGCGGCGCGCGCGGCTTTCTTGACACAGACACCTTGCGCACGGCGTTGCGTCAGGTGTTCGATTTGCCGATAAGCCCACTGGTTCCAGCGTGCGTGTGCCTGCAGGGCGCTGGCCTCGTCCTTTCGCGTTTTACAAGTTTCGCACAGTTTCCGACGCAAGCACCGCAGTTGATCGTCGAGATCGATAACAGCCTGCCGTGCATGCCGCAGCCGCGCCGTGTGGAACTCCTGATCGTACGCGGCCAGTTTTTGTAACTGGCGAAGCTTGTCGCGTTGCCCCATCTCCTAGGCCGGACGTCGGCGGCGCATATTTTCGGAAAACCGGATGGCAATCGCGACCGCTTTGTAGTGTTCGGGATGAATTTCCTGCCCCACATCGACAACGGCATAAATTGCCCGTGCCGAAGGCGGATCGCTGTGCACGGGCACTTTGTGTTTTACTGCAGCCTCGCGAATACGGGCAGCGATTTCATCGACACCCTTGGCGACACAGACCGGCGCGGACTGAGATTCGCGCGACCATTTGAGCGCCACCGCGAAATGCGTCGGGTTGACGATAACAACGTCTGCCGTGGCCACGTCCGCAATCATCTGTGTTGTGGCAATATCATAACCCATTTGCCGCCGCATTTGTTTGAGCAGCGGATCCCCCTCGGCCTGTTTGTGTTCGTCCTTGATATCTGTGCGCGACATCATCAGTTTGCGCTGATGGTCGTAAACCTGCCACAGATAATCCACCGCACTGACGGCCAGCGCCAAACCAAATACAAACCATAGGAACGCGATCATGCGATCAACCAACAAAAATGAGACGCCCCGGGCGCTGGATTGAAACGCGCCGATAAGCACGTCGCCGCCATTAATGTAGAAAATCGTGACGGCAAGAGTATAAATCAGCAGTTTGGTCAGGCTCTTGCCAAATTCGAACAACCCGGTGGGCCCGAATTTGTTTCGGGTAACCGACAGCGGTGAAATACGCGACAGTTTGAACTTGATTTTGTCAGGCACAAAAACGAATGCATTCTGTGCAAGGACGGACAGAATGACCAGCGTGAACGGGAGCAGAAAAACCCAAACGATCGAGTGCAACAACTGACCCATATGCGCGGCAAAGACCTGCCGTCCACCGGGGCCCAGGAGCCGCCCTGTGAGCTGATCCGCCCGGCCCAAATACCCCGACAGAATGTCGCCGGCGCCAGTGACCGAGTCGGCGCCAAACACCGTCAGCGCCAGAACCAGCCCCAGATAACCCGCGGCGACCGATACATCGGACGAGCGCACCACATCGCCCTTTTTACGCGCGTCTTCCAGCTTTTTGGCCGTGGGCTGAAAGGTTTTCTCGCCGCTTTCCCCGTTCATGGCGGCGTTGAAAAAGGGCTGGCCAACAAAGCGTTGAACTGGTGCAGCCACAACAGTAACAGCGGTGAAGCGGTGAGAAACAACAGAAACAAGCCACCAAACGTGATGACCGGCGCGCCGACAAAGGCGACCATCAACTGTGGCATGGCGCGGTTAATGACCCCAAGCGCCACATTGTAGATCACCGAGGCGATCACAAACGGCGCCGCCAGCGAAAACCCAAGCGCAAACGCCCGCGATACACCGGCGATACCCCACCGGGTGAAATCCTGACCCAGCGGGAGCGAACCAAGTGCGATAACGTCATAGGACTGGATAAACGCGACCGCCACTTTGACATGAAGTCCCGCGATCATAGCCAGCGCCAGACCGGCGATCACCAGCAAGTTGCCAAATGCCGGCGACGGATCCGGCGTGGCACCGCTGCCCGATACCTGACTGAGCGATGTGGCGTGCGCCGCCACCGAACCGGCAAACTGCAGAACAATCACAAAAAGCCGAAAAGCGATGCCGAGCGCCAAACCGGCGACGGTTTCGCTCAGCAGCATAAAGGCCATGAGGGGCAGGTTACGGTCTTCGGGCAGGAAATCCCCGGGGACCGCCGGATAGACCACAGCCGTGAACGCCAATCCCAGCATGAGCCGGACACGTAAGGAAACGCTTTGCTCGCCGAAACCCGGCAGCAGTGCCATCGCCGCGCCGACCCGCAGGAACACCAGAAACGCGCCTAATAAATGATCGCGCGATAAATCCAGCAGAAACAAAATGTTATCTGCCAATGTCATGCCATACCGACCAGCGACGGACGCGCCGACGTGCCGATTTCATCGAACGACAAGACGGGATTGCCGATGCCCTTGGCGCGCAGGACCGTGTGCAGAAACCGCCGCCGCCTGGTTGACGTAATAACCGCGGGATAAGTTTGGTTTTCAGCGGCCTGCGCAATTTTCGCAGCTACCGAGTCGGACAGGCGGTTAAAATCTTCGGGCGGCAGCGCCACGTCCGGTTGACCACGCTCTCCCTCGACCGTGTAGGTCTGAAAAAGGTCCTCCCATTCAGGGGCCAATTGCACCAGCGGAACGGTGCCATCTTCGCGGCGAATTTCGGCAACAATCTGGAACCCCAGACGCAGGCGCACGTGTTCGCACATGGCTTCGGCGTTGGAAAAACTTGGGCGGGCCTCGCCGATTGCCTCGAGGATAAGGGCGAGATTGCGAATGGAAACCCGTTCCTCCAGCAGCAGCCGCAGAATGGTTTGCAAAAGTTCGAACGGCACCTTGTCGGGAATAATTTCATCGAGCAAACGTCGGTTGGCCTCGGCGCGTTTTGTGTCCGTCAGATTGACGAACTCATCCAAAAGCGCCCGCAGAGAGCGCAGGGTCAATAGGCGGCCAAAATTACGCTTGATCACTTCGAGCATATGGGTGGCCAACACCTCGGCCGGGGCGATGATCGTCAGCCCGTCAAGCGCCGCATCGTCCTGCTGATCGCGGTCGATCCACCGCGCCGGTGCGCCGTAGACGGGTTCTTTCACAAAAGAGGATTCGGGGCTTGTTCCCGCTTCATTGAGCAGGACAAGCACTTTGTCGATCTCAAGCCGGTCGCGCGCTTGTTCAACCCCGTGGATACGGATTACATAAGTTCCCGGCTCCAGCATGGCGTTATCGGTAAGACGGATTTCGGGCAGGATCAGCCCGTATACTTCGGCAATGTGGTTGCGCATATTTACAATACGCACATCAAGCCCGGTGGCGGCGTCCATGGCAACTGCGACCAGATCGGTGGCGAACTCAATATGAATATCGTCAAGGTCCAGTATATCGCCCATAGATTTCGCGGGTTGTTCCGGCGGTTCGGCTTGCGGTGAGATGGAGCTGTCCAACAAGCTGTTTTGTTGCTTACCAAACCACGCGCTGCAGCCCAATATGCCCGCGCCAAACAAAAACGGCACCGCCGGCAGACCCGGCACCAGCGCAAATAAAACCATCAAAAATGCAACTGTTGCCAACGCCGCGGGAAACCGGCCCAATTGGGCGAAAAAGACCTTGTCCACAGGACCGGCGTTGCCGACCCGCGACAGAAGGAGCGCCGAAGCAATGGAAATAATGACGGCGGGAATTTGTGATACCAATCCATCGCCGACGGTGAGAATGGCGTAGGTTTCCAGAGCCTGCGACGCTGGCATGTCGTGGCCGACTACACCGATGATCAGCCCCATGACAAGGTTCAGCATCGTGATCAGCAAGCCGGCGATCGCGTCGCCTTTGACAAATTTGGATGCCCCGTCGAGCGAGCCAAAGAATGTGGTTTCGGCCTGTTCAACCGCGCGCCGTCTTTTGGCCTCTTCGTGGTCGATGGCACCTGCTGACATATCTGCATCAATCGCCAGCTGTTTGCCCGGCATACCATCAAGCGCAAAGCGTGCGCCGACCTCAGCCATACGGGCGGCGCCTTTGGTGATCACGATGAAATTGACGATCAGCAGTACGCCAAAAACCACCAGCCCCAGAAAAATGCTGCCGCCCATGACAAAGTTGGCGAAACCTTCGATGACGTTTCCCGCCGCGTTGGTGCCGGTGTGGCCTTCGCCGATAATCAGTTTCGTGGATGACACGTTCAGCGACAATCGCAGCATGAGCGACGCCAGAAGAACCGTGGGAAAGGCCGAAAAATCAAGCGGCCGATCAATGAATAGCGTGACGGTAAAAATCAGAATGGCCAGCCCGAATGATGTCGCCAAACCGATGTCCAAAACCCACGCAGGCATGGGCAGAATCATCATCGCGATGATACCCACCAGCGCCACCGCCAACAGAACCGTTGGTTGGGCAAATCCGGTCAACGCAGGTTTTTCCGCAGATTCAGCCACGTCGCCTCAGAAAAGTTTTTTGCCGCTGTTGCGCAGAAGTCCGCCCAATTCGGACTCTGCACGCAGCCGCACGAGTGATCCTGTCGCGGGTTGGCCCCGATCGACTGAGATCAGCAAAGGATACTGGTTGACGCGGCCACGCAAACCGCCGTTTTTCCGCGCAAAATCCTGAAGGTCACCGGACTCGAGCCGTGTGTGCAGGGCTGAAAATCGTTTCTTGTAACGGTTGGCAAATTTTGGCGTGCGCGAGTGATAGGCGCCGGCGGCGTCTTTCCAGTTGCCTTTTTCCGCCAAAAGTTCCAGCAGATACCGCGCAGCGTAAAGCGCGTTGTCGCGGGGTTCGAACATCTCACTAATCGACGCAAAGGCCTTGCCGTGCCATTTGTAATTTATCTGAAAGCAACCGACGTCAAAGCTGCGGGCACCGCGGGTGAAATTCTTGTTTACGTAGTCGAGCGCGGCGGTGCGGTCCTTAAACCACAGGCCTTTGCCTTCCATGTTGACGGTCCACGGCCAGGGCTGCAATGCCCCCTCAACGCTGCGACCGGTTTCAGTCAGCGAAATCGCCATGAGAACCGACAAAGGCACACCGGTTTTTCGCGCCGCATAGACAGCCGAGGTACTGCAAATGTTGGCGATGCGGTGGTGATCCGGAATTTTTGCACCGGTTTGCGAGTTCAGCCCGAAACCAACGAGAACCGGCACGGTAATGAACAGACGCATAAGTCGGCGACCGGGCCGGTGAATACCGATCAGTCGATGCACATTTACAGAAAACATTATGTTCATATTCACGCAATTTCTGGCGATGATGTTTGCGGGAATGTAGCAGCAATAAGATTTAGAATTGGTAACACCTGGTGCAGCACCAGCTAATTAGCGCTGAGAATCTGTCTAAAAGCGTACGCTCGGGGAATTGAACGTCGCCATCCAGAATTAGTTTTGGGGTGCCGGTTCAGATTCGCGCGGCAGTGGTAAGGGCGACGGATGATCGTTGAGTAAACCGGTCAGGTAGGTTTGCGACGCGCGGCTGTTTTTCAGCAGATTGCGCAATCCCGTCAGCGTCAGGTCAGGGTCCGGGTCGTGAATTTGCGCTTCGGCCACTGGACTCGGATCGACCGGGTCCGTGCTGAGTGTCGGTGAATCCTGCACCGGGGGCAGCATGATTCCAGCGGCCCGTTTTTCGTTTTCAGAGCCGAGCGCCGCCACGCGCGCCCAGTCGCCCGCCTGCCAGGCACGACGCTGCTGAAGCAGGCGATCATCGATATTTTCCGTCTGGGCCAAAGACTCGGTCAGGTTGCCCAACATGAAATGAGCCTGCCCACGCAACGCCGCGTGTTCTGTGTTGCTTTGATCGCCCAGTAGTTCCAAGGCTTTTGCCGGTTGATTAAGCGCCAGATAGACAGAGGCCAGAAAAGCGTTATCTCCGGTTTGCAGGCGCTGGCGCACGGGTGCCATCAGGTTAAGCGCCACATTGGCCAGACCCGCCGACAGAAATTGCCGCGCCAGATGACGCCGAGCATCGTCCATCAGGATAGAGTCGGTCAAAAGGTGGCGATAGGCGAAGACCGTGTTTACAAATTCCAGATCGCCCATACGTCGACGTTCCAGCGATCTAAACACCTCGGCGATAACGTGGTCCAACCCGATCAGCGCCACACCGCCAAGCGATTTTTCGTGTTCGATAATCGCAAAGGCGTCAAGCTGAGCCTGCGTCGCGGCGCGCGCTTTGATCTCGGCAAACCGCAACCTTTGGCCAATATAGGAATTACGGTTCTCAAAGGCGCGTGCGCCGGCCTCAACGATCAGCCCCTCGGGAATTTTGCGATTTTCCTCGAGCAGATTGTCAATCAGAAGAACAACGGCTGACGGCGCATTTTTTGAATTTGCGGCAATGATCTGCCGCAAGGTTTCCCGTCCCGCCGCCGTGCGTCCACGCGCCAGATTCAAACGCGCATCAAAAAGCAGAAAATTGTCACCGTGAGGCCCCGCCGCGCGTGCAACCAGCGCATGGATCTGCCGGGCCTGATCGATTTTGGCGCTGTCAATCAAAAGCATGCCCAGTTTTGGACCGATAAGCCGCCGCAATCCGATCGGCAGGGCACCAAAATAGGCAACCGCCAGATCAAAGTTGGGTAGCGGTGATTCGGTGACAAATGGCGTGCCAAACAGCGACCAAAAGACCGCAGGCCCGGCGCATCCGGTTTGCGTGGCAAGCACGGCGCTGGGGTAGACCGATTCTTCCTCGATGACGTGCGCCAGCGCGCGCAGGACGTCGGCATGGCTGACCGACCCGGCAAACAAATCCAGCAGTGCCGTGGCCTCGATCCCGAAACCAATACCGATGTAAAGGCGCACAAGATTTTCCAGAACCACCGGATCGGGTTGGTCCAGCGGGCCCAGCAGTTTTGCGCGAAGCCGAGCAATCTGGCTGGTCGCTGCGCTGCCGTTGTCCCAGGCAGCGACATCCAAAACGTCGGGCGCAAGGCAGGCGTGGGTTCTTGGTTTGCCCTCTTTAGGCAAGCGTTCGTCGAGCACACTGCGCGCGCTGAGCAACAAATGTCGCGACGCGGCCGAATCCGTCGCGTGATCGGAAGCGATTTCACCGGCGTCGGACCTGACATCGGGCGGCGCAGGGGTATCAAAATCTTCGGCGGCCTGCAGTACCCCCTGATCCAATGCGCTTTGTAGCTTTGCCATCAGTGTGTCGTGGGCGGCGGCAACGTCGGGGTCCGGAAGCTCGATGTCCGTGGGTACGGGCAGAATAGGCGGCTTTACACGATTTTGGAGGAGCTGAAGATGGACTTGCCTGTCCGGCAATTTTGCCGCCCCCTGACCGCTACTTTGACCGGAGTGCCCGACTGGCAAAGACGGAGCTTCGTTTTGCGTTGGTTCAGGCGTGATTGGATTGACCGCGGCAGATATGGCCGTGCCGGAACGCATTTCTTCCGCAAAGCCCGGTGCGTTGGTGAAAAAAACCGGCGCGGTTGAACCCGCGCGACCGTCCTTGATGTCGATGACCAGCCGACCGTTGCTGAGTTCGCGCGCTGTGGCGCGGCAGCGGCACGCTGACGCCAATGAAACCGTGATACCGCCCGTCGATTGGGTCGCCGTGATGTCCTGAAGCCGCGTTTTGGGAATTGGTGTGAAAACTTTGCGCAGATCAAATGATTCACGCTGATCTGAGATTAACAATTCGTAACCGGCGTCCGTTTTGGCGAGTGCCCATTTCGATTTTGAGTCCAGCGGAAAGACCAGCCGTGTGAAACCCTTGTGTTCGCCACTGCGGACGCGCGCCGCTGCGGCAGGCTGCGCTGCCAACAAAGCGAACAGAATCAGCACAAGCAAATTTGTCAGAGCCAAACGCCATGTCATGCGGCCTCGCTTTGTTTGACGGCTTTGATGGCTTCCTCAAGTTCACCAAAAGAAGGACGCACATTGCCCGGCGTGTTCTGCCGGCCCACTTCGATACAGATATTGGTGGCGTGATTGTGCAGATGCGCCACCAGAACTTCACGGATAAGTTGATAATACTGGTGGTCGCCTTCGACGATGGATTTGACTTTTGCGGCAAACGGACCCAACAACCCGTAGGCAAGGAACACGCCCAAAAAGGTGCCCACCAGCGCGCCACCGATAAGCTGGCCAAGGATTTCCGGTGGCTGGTCTATTGACCCCATAGTTTTGATGATACCCAAAACGGCCGCAACGATGCCCAGTGCCGGAACGCCGTCTGCCATTGATTGAATGGCGTGCGTTCCGTGCAGCGCGTGGTTCAGACTAAGCGCCATGCGTTTTTCCAGCACTTCCTCGACCTGATGCGGATCATCGTAATTCATCGAAGCGGAGCGCAGCGTGTCGCAGATCAGCGCCACGGCCTCTTTATCCTGAAGCGCGCGGGGAAACTTGCCAAAAATCGCCGAGCTTTCGGGATTTTCAATATGTTCCTCAAGAGCCATGGGGTTTTGGCGCCCCAGACGAATCAGTTCGTATAAAAGACACAAAAGATCCTGAAAATCCTGTTGTTTCCAACGCGCGCCCTTGAATATTTTGACCAGGTCTTTGACGGTGTGTTTGATGCCGCCCATATCGTTGGCCAAAATGAATGCGCCCACTGCGGCACCAAGAATTATGATCATTTCAAAAGGCAACGAGTGCAGAATTATGGCCATTTTTCCGCCGGCGGCCAGATAGCCGCCAAACACCATGACGAAAATCATTATTATGCCAATGATACTGATCATTCGGGCCCCGGACTGCTTCGCGAAAAACGCGGTTGCACGTTCGGTTTTCGGTCCAAACGATTAAGATTCCGTCTGTGAGCAAAAACTAATTTGCCGGTGCGCGCGCGTTGCGACCAGGAATAACGACACTGATCGCATAGGCCGATTCGGGTGGAAGGTTGGACATGATACCGGCGGCTGAATCGGCGCGCATACGCGACAGAAATCCGGCGGCGAAATCCGGTGCCATGTTTGAAAAAAGATCAGCGGCGTTCTTGGCCTTCATATTTTCATAAACGGCGGTCAGGCTGGCCAAATCTTTTTCGCTGGCCTGATCCGCAATTGCCAGTGTGGCGGCAAGCCTTTGCTCGGCGCGTACCAGAGCCGCAGTGTTTTCTTGCATCTTAGATTCGGCGACTGCCAATGCCTGCAGACGGCTGGCGATTTGTTCCTGTCGGGCGTCAAGCTGTTGTTCACGCTCGTGCAGTGCGGCAAGCAAGCTGCCGGGTTCGGCAAGCGCCAGACAGGCAGCGGGATCCGCAGGCTGCACCTCGGACAGTTCGGGCGTTTCCTGGTTTGTTTCGGGCTGTGTCTGCAGCGACAGTTCGCGGGCGATTGCGCGCGTTGGGTCACCTATCCGCAATAATCCGGACGCCAACAGGCAGACGGCCGCCGTTAGCAATGCACCCTTGACGTTGTTTTTACCTGCCGAGGAGCCCATCATTGGGGCACCATCGCCGGTGCGTCATCGGATTTGCCACCGCGTTCCTTTTCTTTGCCGCCACTGCGCCGCGCGCCGCTGTCAAGGATCAATACGGATTGCGGTACTGTGGCGGGCGTGTCGGGCCGGTTGTCTTTGGGTGCGGTGGTCAGCAGGAGTTCAAGCTTGCGAGAGGCTTTTGCGGCGTCATCGACAATACTGCTTAGCTCAGATCCCGATTGCCTGGCGGCAGTCTGCGCCGCATTGACCGCGATGATCAGATCGTCAACCTGTTTTGAAAGCGTAAAAATGGCACCGCCCAGGCCTTTTTTGACGTCGCCAAATGCCCTAAGGCGGCGCGCCAGAATGAAACAGTAAAAGGCGGTGGCGAGCGCCCCGGCGATCAACAGAATATCCGCGAGTGTGTTCACTGCGACCTCTCAGTTCAGAACAAATTCGGTGACCAGAATATCGCGTACGTTGCCTTCTCCGGCGACGACCTGAACGCGGCGCAACATTTGCGCGCGCAGTCGCGGTAGATTGGCCGGGTTTTCGATGTCGGGCACTTCGATAGCGCGCAGATAGCCGTTGAGCACGTCAAGAATGCGCGGCGTAAGCGCGACGACGTCTTCGACATGAATGGCGGCAACTTCCAATTCGGCCACAAAACGAAGATGCTGGCTGGAGGTGTTTTTGCCCAGCGATATAATGAGTGGCCGCAGCGGAACAAAGGCGATGTCACCGAATGTGGTAAAATCGTTTTTGCCACCTGTCGCACCGTGTTCGGAGTCGGCTTGATCACCATGCGCTGCGGGAGAATCCACGATGTGTTCTTCCGGCGCATCGTGGCCTGACTCGTTTTCGCTGGTCGATGATTTGGTCCTGCCGTCAACCAGTCCTGAATACACCGCATAAAAACCGCCTGCACCCAGAATGAAAAAGGCAACAAGCCCGATAATCAGGGGTTTTTTACCGGATGGCGGCGCAGAGTTGTCCAAATTTGCGCTTTGATCGGTCACGGAAAATCCTGCTTTTTGAGGGCGGAAACTTTTAGCTTTTTAGCCACTGGCAACTAACTAAATGTTAAGACAGATCGCCGAATTTTCGAAACACAGAGGATCGGGCAGAATGTCCGTCCGAAATCGTTGAGGCGAATTGTGCAGCAACTCTTGACTGTCTGGAATGCACTGGACCCGCGCAAGCGTGCTATTGCAGCGTTGGCGACGCTGGCTGTAGTGGCGGCAATTTTGTTCCTGTCCCAAGTCGTCAGTAAACCGCATTACGCGTTGTTGTATTCCGGTTTGGACAACGGGGCCACAAGTGAGGTCATTGCAGCGCTTGAGCAACAAAACATCTCCTTTGAAGTCAGGGGCAGCGCCATTTTCGTGGACAGCTCACAGCGGGATCGCTTGCGCATTTCGCTCGCCGGTGAAGGGCTTCCCGCAGGTGGAGCGATGGGTTACGAGCTTCTGGATAATCTGTCGGGATTTGGCACGACCGCGCAGATGTTTGATGCCGCTTATTGGCGCGCCAAAGAGGGTGAACTGGCGCGATCGATTCTGGTGATGTCGCAGGTCGATTCCGCGCGGGTCCACATTTCAAATCAGAATAACCAGCCGTTCTCCCGTGTGAAAGACGTGACCGCGTCGGTTACACTGGGATTGCGAAACGGTGAACTTTCCGCGCAGCAGGTAAAGGCGATTCAGCATCTGATCGCGTCCGCTGTCGCCGGATTGAATCCACAACAGGTTGCGGTTATCGATGCCGAACGAGGCATCGTTTACGGGACGGAATCCGATCAGAGCAAACAAAAAAACGGTGGCGCTCTTGGCCTTGTTCTGAAACACAAAGTGGAAAGGCTGCTTGCGGCACGTGTCGGCACCGGAAAGAGTGTCGTAGAAGTCTCTGTCAGCACCAAAACAGATCGCGAAACGCTGGTAGAACGCCGCGTCGACCCCCAAAGCCGCGTGGCGATAAGCACAGACACTGAAGAAACCAGCGGCAACGCCACCGACAGCGGCGGTTCCGGTGTGACCGTGGCCAGCAATTTGCCCGAAGGCGATGCGTCAAACGGGGGCAGCTCCAACGAATCAAACACCGAAACCCGCGAACGCGTGAACTACGAAATATCGGAAACGACGCGGGAAATCGTCCGTCCGGCCGGCGATATCGAACGGCTGAGCGTCGCCGTCATCGTCGACGGCCTACGCGACGATACCGGTTGGTCGCCACGGTCCGAAGGCGAACTCGGTGTTTTGCGTGAACTGGTCGAATCCGCCGTCGGGTTTGACGAAAGTCGCGGCGATATCGTGACAGTAAAATCGCTCGAATTCTCTTTGGCGGAATCCGGTGGTGATCTGGTGGTACGGTCTCCTTTTGATTTTCTGCGCGCGAACGGGATGAAACTGATCGAGCTGTCCACGATAAGCGCGGTCATTCTGGTGCTCAGCCTGTTTGTTATTCGACCCATTTTGTCGGCCAAAAACCTGCAAGTGCTGGAAGGCCCCGTCGACGCCATGCAGATCGCCCCTGGCGATGCGATGACGCAGATCGATTCAGCTACTGCGGGCGGGGGCGCAAATGACCCCATCGCGCAGTTGAGACGAATAATTTCCGAACGGTCCGAAGAAAGCGCTGACGTTCTCCGGGCCTGGATCGAGACCGAGGAAGAAAAAGTATGACAGCCCAACCCCTGAACCTTGAGTGTTTCACGTCAACCGAGTCTTTGCGTGGTTATGTTCTATTGAGTCGCGACAAGTTCGAGCACATCAAAACCCGATCATTTGAGGCGGGTCGCTTGGCCGGGCGAAAAGAGCGCGAGTCCGAGCTGGCAGACAGCGACAGTCATTTCTCAGAAGAGTTCGCCCAGAAAATTTTGGACATGAGCTTTACGTTTTATGAAGCGCGCGCATTTATCATGTTGTCGCTCAGACCCCTTGTCGAAAAACTGGCCGAAGTGATGCTGCCGGAAACCTCGCGCGATGAATTGGCAGGGCTTATCCTGAACCGGGTGAAACCGCTGGTCAATGACCTTGCCGACGGGACCGTTACCATGTTCTGCGCGCCACAACAGCAAATTAGATTGCGAAAACTGGCCGCCGGGCAGCTGGACAGTTCATTGGCGCTGGACGTTAAATGCGACCCCGCCCTTGGCGACACCGAGGTTTTTGTCCACGCACCCACCGGCGTCGTCCATCTGGATATGGAGCGCGCCCTAAATCAGGTTCGCGACGAGGTTTCCAGTTTTTACACCGTTCTGGATAGGGAGGCGGCCTATGGATGAGATACCTGACACCGGCACCAAATCGCCAGGCGAAAATCCGACTGCACCCACCGCCCAGCCCCAGACATTGAACACAAGCCCGCTGACCTATGTGCCGATCGAAATCACCGTGTCTGTCGGACGAGCGCGACCTTTGGTGGGCGAGCTATTGACTATGCAGCAGGACCACGTTCTGGAGCTCGACCGCCGGGTCGATGATGCGGTGGAACTGTACGTGGGTGACCGCATGATCGGTCGCGGCGAATTGCAGGAGCTGGACGGCGCGGACGCCGGTAAACTGGCGGTGCGCCTGACCGAAGTGGCTGACTTGCAGAATGGCCTTTAAGCGGAATCGTCATGTTTTTTGCTGGCCGATCTTCGCGATCGTGCTTGGGCTGGTCACCTTGGCTGCGGCGCCGTTGCACGCCCAGCATGTGCAAATCGACTTTGGGCAGGACGGTTCGCTGACACTGCGAACATTGCAATTGTTTGCGCTGGTGACGGTTCTCAGCGTCGCTCCGGGAATCGCGATCATGGTCACATGTTTTCCGTTCATGATCACGGTGTTTTCAATTCTCCGACAGGCGCTGGGCCTGCAGCAGGCACCACCAAACATGCTCATCGTGAGTCTGGCGTTGTTTTTGACGTGGTTCGTCATGGAGCCGGTGGTTGCAGAGGCCTGGAAAACCGGCGTCGTGCCGCTTTTGGATAATCAGATCGACATTGAAACCGCCTTTAACGCCACGCTAAAGCCATTTCGGGGATTCATGTCGAGCCGGGTCGACACCGCCGTGCTGACTCAGCTTTTTCAGGCGCGCGGTATCACGGAATTTCCTGCTGACTCCGCGTCCGCGCCTCTGGCGACCTTGGTGCCGGCCTTTTTGTTGAGCGAAATTCAACGGGCCTTTGAAATCGGTTTCCTGATATTTTTACCCTTTTTGATTATTGATCTCGTGGTTGCCGCGGTCCTGATGTCCATGGGCATGATGATGGTGCCGCCGGCAGTGGTATCGCTGCCATTCAAACTGGCGTTTTTCGTGGTGTCCGACGGGTGGGTGTTGTTGTCCGGCGCGTTGATCCGTGGTTATGCGCAATGACGGCTGCGCCTGATATCCCATTGCAACAAAAAAACGATGCGGCGACGATGACCGCCTCTGACCGACTGGCGTGTCTTGCGTCCGTGCTGGGTGATGAGCTTGCTCAGAAAATGCTGCCGGATGATCTGAAGAAAATCCTGGCTGACGGCAAAAAGAACGGCAAGAACGCAAATTTTCCCCACGATCACAAACAGGCGGTTGTGACACAATTCCTGAACAGTCTTGGCACAGGTGATCGGGACGCGTCGGATGGGCGGGATGTAGTCGCAACCGGCGTACAAAATTCACCGGGCAACCCGCAACCGCGCCGGGACACGTGGGACGATAGTAGCCTGGCCGCGCGATTGCGCGATGAACACGCGCTTGTTGCGGCGCTCGTGCTGTCGAAAATGAAAACACCGCGCGTGGCACGCATTCTGAAATTGCTGAACAGAACGCAGGCGCAGGCGGTTGTGCTGCTTTTGGTGGCTGACAATTCGAGTCTTAATCGCGTCTCGGACTCAGTTGCCCGCAAAATTGAACACAACGTGTTCGGATCGCCGGAGTCGGCACGAAAATAAACCCGTGTTCAGGAAATGTGCCCCTCCCCCGGGTTATATCGCCGCCCGGACCATCGCCGAGCTACCGCACCACAAACTCCGCGTGCAACGCGCCTGCTGCTTTTATGCTTTTGAGAATATCGATCATGTCACGCGGCGCGACGCCCAGTGAATTCAGCCCTGCGATGACTTCTGACAAAGACGTACCGCCGCGCAGTTCCGCCAGCCCAACCCCCGGATCTTCGGACAACGTGGCCTGCGTGCGTGGCACGACAACGGTCTGACCGCCGGTGGAAAACGGATCGGGCTGCACGACAAGTGGTTCTTCGGTAATGCGCAGCGTCAGATTTCCCTGAGACACCGCAACGCGCGAGATCCGAACATCTTCGCCAAGAACGATGGTGCCAGAGCGTTGATCGACAACGACGCGGGCTTTTTGTTCGGGAGAAACCTCGATGTTTTCAATGATGGCGATCAGATGTGCCGGGGACCGCGCGCGTGATTTCTGAACTTCCAGATCAACCGTACCGCTGTCGGTCATCGTGGCAATCCGCCTGCCGACGCGCCGGTTGATTGCGCTTTCAATTCTTGCGGCTGTGCTGAAATCGGGACTGCGCAGTGCAATCCGCATTGTGGCCAAATCGGCCAGCGAAAATTCGATTTCACGTTCTACCCACGCGCCGGAGGGAATCGATCCAGCTGTCGGAACCCCCTGAGTGACCGAGCCCGCGTCGCCCTGCGCCACAGCGCCTCCGGCGATAACGCTGCCTTGCGCCACAGCGTAAATCTGACCGTCGGCGCCGTTAAGCGGCGTCAAAATCAAAGTACCGCCCAAAAGGCTTTTGGCGTCACCGATCGTTGAAACTGTGACGTCAATTCGACTGCCCGCACGCGAAAACGGCTGCAAACTGGCCGTCACGAAAACGGCGGCCACGTTTTTGGGGCGAAACTGTTCGCCGGTGATGTTGACGCCAAGCCGCTCAAGAATATTCGCCATCGTTTCTTCGGTGAACGGTGAATTGCGCAACCCGTCGCCGGTGCCGTTCAACCCGACGACCAGCCCGTAGCCCAGCAAATCGTTGCCGCGGACGCCTTCAAAATCGACCAGATCCTTGATTCGCACCGGCCCCGCAAACCCGGCTGACGTGATCACCGTCAGCAATACGGTCAGGGCCAGAATTCGATTGATCATTTACTGTCCTTTTCAGATTATCGGAGGAAATTCAAAAATGACAAATTGGCGAGCCTGCCGGTGACCAGATACAATGTCTCGATTTGTGTTTGCTGTTCCTGCAGCGCAGTCGCAGTGGCATAGGGATCGGCCCGCGACATGTCGGAAATAGTCTGTGCCAGCGACGATTGGCGGGCATTGTTAAAGGCTTTTGCTGTTTCGATACGCGCCTGCGCGTCACCGATGCCGGACTGCAAAGCGATCAGACTGGTCGTGGCAGACATCAAACTGTTGCCCGCTGATTCAATCAGCACCGCCTGATCGCGGGTGCTGCCGGAAAACGCACCACGCGCGATCAGCGACGCCGTGGCCAAACCTTGCAAGGATTGCCGTAAATTCGTGTCCAGCGCGGTGGGCACAAAGGCAACGGATTCGGTATCCGTAATTCGAAACGGTGCAACTTCAACGCTTGATCCAAGGTAAGCCGTGGTTTCAAACCCGCCCGCAGGATCGTTAAAGAACTGGTCGATGATCACCAGCGCATCGTCGCCGCTGGCGGCACTGGCGATTTGGCTTTGTAAAAGGTCGAGAATGGCGGCGCCGTCAAGCAAAGCGGCGTCGTCTGTCGCGACACCCGCGAACAGGCTTTGCCCTGCGACAGCTGTATTGAGTTCGGCGACAGTGGCGATGAAATCGGTGTGCGCGGTGGCGGAAACGGTTTGAATTTGATTGGAATTTTGCAAGAATGCGGCGTCAAGGAACCGCGGGCCAGAGCCGCTTACGCGGCTTTCGATTCCGCTCAGGACGGACTGAATTGCGTCCGCCTTCAGCGCAGCGGTAACGCCAGTCGACGTGAAGGTCCGGGTCAGATCGAGCGACCGGTGCGCAGCCGATAGAATGGAAAAGTTCCCATCGGTCTCGGCGGCGATATCCGATTTCCTGCCACTGACCAGTTCATGCGACAGCCGGTTAAGCGCGTCATTACTGGCAATGCTTTGACGGCGCATTTGAAAATTGCTCAGAAGATCGCCGACCGAAGTGAAACCCATGGACTATATTCCCAACAGAACCTGCAGCAGTTCGTCTGCAGCAGAGATCACGCGGGCATTGGCGGCAAAATTTTCCTCGATCAGCAACAGGTTTTGCAATTCGGCGTCAGTGTTGACACCGGCGGCAAGTTCGGCTTCGGAAAATGTGGCGCGGCGTGCGGATTCATATGCGAACCGTTCTTCGGCGTGGAGTCGCGACGTGGCCGTGAGCGATGCCAGGTCCGTGGCCAGATCGGCGGGCGTATGCAAACCGGTGGCAAAGGGCCCGCCCGGCGCTGCACGACCCGTTTGCATGACTTCCGCCAAATTCGCGAGCAGGCGGCCATCGCCGACAAGTACCTCAACACAACGCCCCGCGCGAGCCGGGGGAGCATTGGTCGTCGGCAGCTGGTCGTCGGCCCGCCTCACCACGTCCTTGAGGGACGCGAACGAAACCGCGATGAAACCGCGACGGTTTCATCATCGGCAGAAGGATTTTATGATAGTTCCGGAATACTTTTAGAACAC
>CAZPQL010000005.1:0-74016 GCA_964588725.1 uncultured Rhodobacterales bacterium | reverse complement strand
GCCCGGAAGAAATTCAAAAACAAATGCGGGACTGGATGTTGGGTTATTTGACACCAGAAGCAATTTCTGCTGTTGTCACGGAACTTGTAACAGTCGGCAAAAGCGGTGTTTTGGGGCCGGCAAATGGCATTGCGACGCGTCGCACTCATTCTAACAACGAATAGACTTACAAGCACAAACACTTCAGGAGCCTAGAAAATGCATGTCATCGTCCATATCGGGCCCCCCAAAACCGGGAGCTCGGCAATTCAGGGCTCTCTGTCAAAAAACAGTGAACAACTGGCAGATCAAGGATATCTTACCTACCGGGGTTCGAAACTGAAGGCGCGTGCATTATCGAGTTGGTTCATAGGTAAAAACACGAAACTGAACCCGGCCATGCGTGCGCATTTTTCGTCAATTGCAGAAATGAAGAAATGGAGCGAGAAATCCTGGTTTGAATTTGAAAGCCGTGTTCAAAAGGAAAAACCACGGGCGGCAATCATTTCCAGCGAACACTTTTCGGATATCAATAAATTACCCGTGTTTATTAAACGACTGGGACAGACATTCAGCGACATTAGGATAATTTCCTATGTTCGTGATCCCGTCGATCTCTACCTTTCCGTCGTCAATCAGGTTATTCGGGGTGGCGCCAGATTTGCAGACTTAAAAACGCCGCAGACGTTCAAGTACCCCAGTCAGAAAAGAATCTCCCGCTACGTAAATTTGCTGGGTCAGGAGAAAGTCACAGTACGCAATTTCGACCGCGCCAACCTTGCAGGAGGCGATGTCATTGAAGATTTTTTTGATGTTATTTCGAAAATCGAGGAATCCGAAATTCGTGTCGCGGACAAGTCTTTTGTAAAAAACCAAAGCTTGTCGGCGGCTGCGACAGTCTGGTTGATGACGCTTAACGAGACCTTTGATCGGTACGGTAAATCCGATGATAAAGCAGTCCTGCAAAGTCGGCGCGACCTGCTGAAACGACTTAAAGCGTCTGAGCCGTTAAAATTATTGCCAAAGCTGAAACTTTCGGATCCGTGGATGCAATCGGTGATCCGCTACAACGCACGCGACACGGTGGATTGGTTCAACAGCAAAGCATTGCAGGGGCAAAAACCTTTGGAAACGATTGCGCGGACGGCCCCGGCTCCGGACACACAGGGTGTTCAGGAACAAATGCGCGACTGGATGTTCAGCTATTTAACACCAGAGAACACAGAAACATTGCTGCGCGAAATAGTTCTGTTGTCGGACGAATCGCCCGATCAGATCTAGCGGTCCCGCGGAATTTGGTGGTTCAGAAATACGTTCCAAAAATATCATAATCTTTTGCGTATTGATTTTTGATATTTTTTATTTGTGTTGATGTTAGGTCTTCGACCTTCAATTTTGGCCCCGCTGTTTGATATCGGCCCAGCTCAAGGGTGTTCGATCGCACAAGGGACTTAATGTGGTCGAAAAAATCCTGCGTTTTCTCAATCGGAAAAATTTTGGAAAAATAGGCTGGTTCGTCGCCCAGAAAGATACAAATGGGTTTGGTATGGTGACGTACATTGTAGGACACTTTGCGGTACAAAGTTAGATTGTCGATGAATTCATCGAGGCTGGGATTCGGCTTTAGTCCAAATTCCTTGTTATTTGGCATCATTCGATGCGCCGACAATTCTTTGTGGTGGACGACTCGATTGGCATAGCATGACAAAAGCCTTTTGACCGGATCGCGCACAATTGCAAAGCG
Source organism: uncultured Rhodobacterales bacterium (assembly GCA_964588725.1). Lineage (GTDB taxonomy): Bacteria > Pseudomonadota > Alphaproteobacteria > Rhodobacterales > Rhodobacteraceae > UBA5972. Next base: position 72,293 of record CAZPQL010000005.1, on the reverse strand, counting down.
GTCAAATTCCTGAATTTCTGCGAGGTCAATTCTGTCAAAATGCATAGCCGGGTAAGTTGCGTGAATTCCCTTGCGCTTGTTGGTTTCGAATTCTCTATCAAAAGGCTCACCATGCTCGATCTCATAAAATACATGTTTGAACGATGTGCAGGCGATTTTTGGGACCGGGAAATAGGCCAACTTATGTTCGGCTAGAATAATTGGCATGAAAGTCTCCGACCGGATTGCGCTTTTCGTGGCCCAAACGACCTACTTTGGCGGTGTGGTAAGTGCAAGCCTTGCGAAATTCCCGTCGGATAAACCACGTATTCTCACCACACAGGGCGCTTCAATAATTTTGTGCACTGGTCTATTGATGACTTTGGCCTTAAAGCCCAAAATATTTACCGTTCTGGAACAGGCAAAATGAAACATACGCTGATTGTGACTTGTGGCCGTACGGGTTCGACTCTTCTTCAGGGCATTTTGAACGCCATCGACGGTTGGGCCATAAAAGGTGAAAACGGCAATTTTGCCTATCACCTGCACATGGCGCACCGTGCGGTTTCTGACGCCAAAAAACATCGCGGCGCCAAGTCAAGCGAACCCACTCACGCGTGGTACGGCAGCGGTCAGGTCGATCCGGATAAGTTCAGGACTAATCTGGGATTTCAGATAGACGAAATCTTGCTGTCGGGTACCAAAAAGGGCAGCATAACCTGTGTGGGTTTCAAGGAAATCCGTTATTATTCACAGTTCACCGACGATACCAGCGGTCAGGCGTTAAGTGATTACCTTGATTTTTTGCGTGCGAGTCTGTCGTCGTGTCGGTTGATTTTCCTGACCCGCGATCCAGGGGACGTGGCGCAAAGCGGATGGTGGAAGCAGCACGATCAAAACACAGTTATCAGACAGCTTGGCGCGTTCATGGGTTTTTTGGAAACATACAGCCAGAGCCATCCGGCAGACACGTTTCTGATAGACTACAAAGATGTCGTTGCACGGTCCAAGCGGCTGACTTCGCTGTTTGAATTTTTGGGAGATTCACCAGACGAGGCGTCGCTTGACGCGGTTTTGAAAACGCCACACAGTTACCAGCCAAAAGCGACGGCACAGGGTGGATCCACAAAAGATGGAAAAGCCAAAGAAAGGCTGCTTAAGGCGGATGGTCTGTATGAAAGTGGTGATAAACCCGCCGCACGCAAGATTTACAAGTTTCTGGTCAAGCGCCACAAAAACGGCAAATTGAAACGGCTGCCGCTGCGGGCTGCACGTCGCGCCGGCGTGCAGGCCTACACAGTGCGCACCGCCAATAATCACAAACTGGCATTTTTCCCAATGCCCAAGGTCGCCTGCACGTCGATCAGCTATCTTCTTTATGAAATCATCAACGGCACATCGCATGAAAGCGGTAACATTCATTCTTATTTTAAGGCAGGGAGTGCAGAGCTGAATTTGGATCGGTACGCCGACTATTTCAAGTTCGTCGTGGTGCGCGATCCGGTTGAACGGTTCATCTCCGGGTTTCGCAACCGTGTGCTTTATCATCAGGAAATCGACGTGATCGCGCCGCCGAGTGAATCGAGCGCAATTGCGCAGGATATCAACGCGTTCGCCCTGAATATTCGCGCGCAGATCACCGACGCCAAAAGCTCGATGATCCATTTTGAGACCCAGCGCCAACGGCTAGGTGAGGATTTGGGTATTTTCGATCATGTGTCCACGATCAAAGAAATCCCCGAGCTGGTTCAGGAATTGTCGAAAAGAACAGGTCGGAAGCTGACCATGGGCCACTATCAAACAGGCGGGCCAAAACTGGGGCTGGAAGACATTTCAGACAAGGCACTTGATCATTTGATCGAATTTTACCAACCGGATTATGACTTGCTTAGCGACTATTATTCACCCGACTCGATCCGGGAAAAACACGCTTTGAAACGACAGGCATAGGACCGCCCCAAACGGTTACTTTTTAAGATGATTAAGCCGGACATTGATAATACTTTTGACGTGATCGATATCAAACGGTTCGCCCAGAAACTCAAAAAACCCACGTAACGTCAATGGTTCCTGCACGTAATCCTCGTAGCGCAGGCTGTAACATCGTTTCGCATATTTTTGCGTATAGTCACGGTATAACTTGTTCGCGGATGACAGATTAACCATCGCGGTTTTTTTATCGACGGTCGCCCACCAGCCGGACTTGACCACGTCTTCCAAGTTTCGCGTGTTGAAAACCAGTTTCGCGTTCGGGAAGAAATTGGCGAGAAAATTCAGATAACCCTCGAAATATTCAGGATCACGGTGATATCTTATCTCTTTGAACCCCGACACCCGCGTGTCGGGCTGCGGCTTTAACATGGTGTCCACCAAGGTGTCGGCCAGACTTTGGCCCAACTCTTTGGGTAGGGCGAGTTCGCTGCCAAACCACGGGTCCTTGGGGTCAGTTGGCCGCCCCAATTCACGACGTTTAGACATTTCTTTTGAATTTTTTACGGTAATCCATGCCCGCGCCAGATGGTAGGCAGTGTTGTCGTTTTCTCCGCGGATCAGATATCCGTCAAGACTGTTCAAAAGGTTCTGTAAAACAGTTGAACCCGAACGCCCGTAAGTGATGATAAAGACATAGCTTTCGGGGCGGTTGATATTTTGAGGTGCCACTGCGACTTCCTGTTTTTAGCGTTCGACATCAAAACGTTGACCTGTCGCGAATTACTCCTATTTATAGGCGCAGCGTTCACCAAAGCAACATGCTTTGGCAGGACATAAATCACCGGGTGGGTCGTGCCAAATTATGCCGGAGACAAAACAACCAGAAATTTCCATTATCGTTCCTGTTTTCGACGTCGAGGACCATGTTGCCGCTTGTATCGACTCGATAAAAGATCAGACGTTCACCGATTTTGAGGCCCTGATCATCGATGACGGTTCAACGGATGGCAGCATAAAAGAGGCCCGTCGTGTCCTGGGATCGGACCCACGTTTCACGATTTTGTCCAAAGAAAACGGCGGCCTGTCGTCGGCGCGAAACTTCGGGCTGAAACATGCGAAAGGCAACCACATTGCATTTGTGGACAGCGATGACCGTGTGGCGCCAGACTTTTTGGATACGTTGCTTGGCGCGCTGCGCAGGTTTGATGCCGACTGGGTTTCCTGCGCGATTCAATATTCAAGAAATGGTGTTTTAAAGGGCACGCATTCGGCCATACATGGCGCGGCCGGTCTGGAGGATCGTTGGGGCGCGACCAGTTATTCGCTGAACGACTGGCGCGACGTGATCAGACACTTTCCCAGTGCGTGGAACAAGCTTTACAAACGTAGTTTGCTGGACGGCGTCCTTTTTGACGAAGGAACCTATTTTGAGGACCACGCGTTTTTCTACCGTTGCGCATTGAAAACAAACCAGCTTGTTCATGTACCCAAACCTTTTTACTGGCACACTCAAGATCGCGCCGGTCAGATAACCCACCAAGATTCAGACAGGGTGTTTGAGCAGTTTGCGGTACTGGACACGATGAAAAAAATTATCTCTGACTCTGGAAAGACAGGGAAATCCGACGGATTTCAGCGTGCTGCAACGCGGTTGATATTTGAACGCAGCAAAACGGTCGTCGATATTGCGCGCAGAAAACGGTTGGTAAAAACGGCGCAGTCCTATTTTCGTGAACATAGACTCCGTTTTGAGCGCGCCGGCGATCGCGGTATTCTGGCAAGCTGGGAATCGATGATCGACGGTGTTCTGCCTGTGTCGGTCATTATTCCCACGAACGGTGATCTGGAACCGCTTGGTGTCAGTCTGAAGTCGTTGCAGGCGCAGTCCCTAAAGGATTATGAGGTTTTGATTGTAGGTGACAGTCTGGACGCCAATACCCGCAAGGACATTCAGAACCTGCTATGCGATTTTGGCCACGCAAAAGTCGTTTCCAGCGAGTCTCGTGGTGCAGCGCGCGCCAGAAATTGCGGCCTTAGATTAGCCAAGGGTCAATTCGTTGTTTTCCTGGACGCGGGGGACGAATTGATGCCCGGAAGCCTGTCCCGATGGTTTGAGGCATTAACGCGAACGGCGTCGCCGTTCGGGTTTTCCCAATTCAGGGCAGGCGGCCCGCAGGGAGCCGTCCACAACGGTTTCCATGACCGGCGCGGAATCGAATCCAAATCGTCACACGGGGGCGTGTTCAAATTTGAGCACCTAGACGCCTTTCGCCTGCACGCCCATCCATCTGCAAAAATATTCAACAGGGATTTTCTGACGCGCAACGCATTGGAGTTTTCAGACGATTCATTTGCGGGTTGGCCGGTCACGATAGGTGCGGCGCTTTATGCCGGGACAGGATATTATTTTGCTTTCCCTGACGCCATCGTTTCAAATCGAACCCAAGATCGAAAATATTGGCAGGCCGCGGTTGAAATTGATGAGTTGAAGCAGGTTTTGAACGCGGTCAACAGTGTCGTGCGGAACGAAGATTTACAGCCGATATGGAAGCCAAAGCTATTTGCGCGTATGGTGTGGGAAAAGATCAATTTTTCGGTTTTTGCCTCTGAGGAAGCCAAAGCGGTATTTTTGAACGAAGTCAGATCAACGGCGGCCGGATTCGACATGGGTGATGTTCTTGCAGTCGACCCCTATATAGGCCCGCGGGTCAAAAAATTGCTGGGGATGGAGGCCTGATCTCGCTTGGCGCGGTTGAATATGTAGGGTAACTTTGTTGAAAGCCGATTGATCAAAGACACGATTTTTTGTAACTTTTTGTGCCGTCACAACAATATTTATCGGAGCCAGCATGTTAAACTTCCGGACCATAGGCGGGGCCGAATTTAACTATTGCCTCGATTTTTCAGACCACGAAGTCGGCAATATTTCCTTTTTCAGAGAGAATCGTAAAGATATTTTATTCCACCTGTCGATGAGGTCAAAAATTGGGTTGGCGGTCGTCAATTCGCGTGCTGAAGGCTTGTGGAGCGGCGAAGTATCGAAAAAAGTCAATTTTGAAGCCACCGAAAATCAAATTTCGATAACCTACGACGGCGATCGGATTTCTGTGCGGCTTAACAACCATGCGATATTTGATTTTGCGGGGAAATACAAAGATATCAATGATATCCATTTCGCGAACTTTCGGGGTGCCGTATCAGCGGAAACGGTATCAATGAAGGGGAGCGCAAACAAAAGGACCGACGGCACAGGGCTGATCCAATATTCAAGTAACTTCGTCGTCGAAGGGTGGGCAATTGACCGTACAACCACCACTCAGCAGCCCAGACTGACACTTGAAGGGCACAGCGGGCAACTGGACTTGCTGCTGGTGTCAAAGCCCGAGGTCGCCCATGTACACAATTTGAAAACACCGTGGATCGGGTTTCGTTGTGCTTTGCCAGGATGGATTTGGACGATAGGCGGTGGCGCGAAGGCGGTGACGCTGCAGGCGTTCGGTAATGACAGGATATGCGGCGAAGTTTTGCAGATTTCCCGGGAAATGATTATTGAAACGATCGAAACCCTGGCCGAAAAAAACACCCCCAAACTAAGCACGGTTCCGGCACTATTGGCCGTTGAACACGTGAAATTTGGCAATCTTCTGCCACTGCTTTCGCAGGGCGCGAGAGATTATATTTTCAGAACAGCGGCGATTTATGGCGTTCAGGAATTTTTGTTTGGCGATGATCAAACCGAAATCGATGGCTTTCTATCTGAAGAACCGGATGCGCCAATCACCGACGATCCGCGGCTTATTGCTTCCGCGACTGCCAGAAAAATCTATTCAGATTTGATCAATTTGGCGGACAGTGATCTTGTCGACCAGATCGAAAAACATGGGTCGGATCCAGGTATTTCAACCCTTGCGCGGCAGTATTTGATGCTGCGGTTGACCGAACAATTTTGCGATAAGGGTAATTTTGAAACCTTGTTTGAAATAGCTGCGCGCCACGGGCTTCATCAGTTTGACAACACGGTCATTCCGGCGCGCCTGATGCCTAAATTGCCTTTCAATTGTATGAATTCCGATTTTGAGTCCCTGCAGGAAAATTTAGGTGCGCTGCGCGCAAATGATTCTCGTGCCATACCTTCTTCGGTTTTGAATTGGGTAATTTCGCATATTCTTGAGAAGGACAGACTGGAAAACATCACCAACATAGAGTCGTTGGTTTCGCTTTGCCTTGATTTCGGCGTCAGGATTTCCGAAGCTTATTGGCAAGCGTCCACAGAAACAATGCTTCAGGTGGCGTTGCAGTTGCTGCGCGCGAAAGATCGTTTCAGCAACAAAATGTCCGTGCAGATTGTCCGTTATGTGCTGACGTGCCACGGATTGACACCAAGATTCTGGGCCTTGATGGCAAGCGAGGTTGAATTCGGCGCGCTAAAAATGATCGGAGATCTTGCGACGGGTGCGAAGGCATTCCGGCAAATTCGTGCTTACGTCGAAAATGGCGAAGGTGAACCAGAAAGTGCGCTCGATTTTTTTGACCAATTCGACTCAATTGACTCGGTAAGATTTCGTCAAGAGCTGGAACTTTCGCATATTTCGCAGACAAATATTCCAAGCACTGATATCGCGCTTGCACGTATGAAACCGGTTTCAGGATTGGACTCGATGCGAAAGTTGGCCTTTCCCGGCCAGGTAGAAACCGACGCCCAAACGGCGCATTACGTCCGTCAGGCCATTTACGATCTAAACGATCGTGTCGACAAATCACCCTATTACGGGCTGCAGCTATCGTCGGCGCGCGAGATTTTCAGACTAATGCGTGACATCGAGAAAACCGACGAAGAAACCCAGCTAAGCAAATGGATCGCGTTAGAGCCGAAGCTCCGCCGCTTGTCGGATTCTAGAAGCGGCTTTATCGGGATCGGCATGGCCATAGATTTGCTGAGCGCAGCAATTCGTGCAGGTCTGGATAGTCTGGGAGAAGAAATCCTGCGCGGGATTTCAGCGTTCAATTCTGCGCTTTCACCTGAAGACCTTGAAGCACTTCAGTCTTCGCAGGCTGCACATAATTCGTTGGACGCACTGGCGGCCGATGACAGCCCGATCGCAAAATCCGTGTTGGCGCTGTTTCCTGCCCGGCAGAGCGCTGCAAAAATTGGGACTAAGAGTTCCGATCAAAGGACACCAACCATATTCAACACGATAGTGACCGTTTTTTCATGTCGCGCTTACCTGGACTCACGCATTAAGACATTGCGCAAAACGTGGCTAAAAGATCTGAAAAAGCTGGGGATACCGTATGTTATTATTGTTGGTGACGGAAAAGGTTACCACAAGGATGACATCGTTTATCTAGATGCACCTGATGACTACGAGGGTTTGCCGCAAAAGACGATGAAGACTGTCGAATGGGTATATCGCAACACAGATTACGCACATATGCTCAAAATCGACGACGATTGTTTTTTGAACGTTGAGGAATATTTTTTTAGCCAAAGCTATCGCAAGTTTGATTATTACGGGCGCGTCGTGTCCGGGCCGCTTGGATCCATGGACAGATGTTGGCACCAGTCGAAATCGTCTACTCAGCGTGGTCAGCGGCAATTGGACAAATCGCCCGAACCTGCCCGATATGCAGACGGTGGTAGCGCGTATGCACTTAGTCGGCGTGCGATGGGCGCTATTATGAAGGCGCGAAAATCCGACGTGGGGCGCCGGTTGATTTCCAACTCGTTTATGGAGGACAAGCTGATTGGTGATCTATTGGCGACTGAGGGTATACAGGTATCCAACGAAGATTACATGACGGCTATTTGCAGACGTTTGTTTGGCGATGCCAAACCGGTCATGCTGTGGGAAAACAGTTTTCTGCCAAGCGCCGCTTCGCCGTGTAAGATGGTGCATCTCGACCATCTATCTAAACAGTCGCCTACCCACGCAGCATTAGAGTCCAGCAATTTACAGCCCAAAAAATTGTGGCCGACGTTTCAGCAACTCAGGCTGGGGTACAATTCAAATCAACTGGAATTACTTAGCAGCGAACAGCAACTGGCACGCGTGAACGGTGAACCGCTGTCAGTGGTCTGCGTGTGTAAGGACGAAATCTATCTGTTACCTGGGTTCCTGGAACACTATCGCGGATTGGGTGTTCTGAGTTTCATTTTTGTCGACAATTGCTCGATCGATGGATCACGAGAATTTCTTTTGGACCAAAGCGATTGCGCCGTGTTTTCCGCAGACACAGCATGGGGACAAGCCGCGTCGGGAACTGCTTGGCAGCAAACTGTTTTGGCAAATTTGCGTTTAGGAAAATGGACGTTATTGGCGGATGCTGACGAATTTGCTGTGTATCAAGAAAGGGGAAAAATCGCGTTGGCCGACCTGATTGAATCTCCGGCATACGCTGAAATTGACGCAATTGGGCTGCATCGTGTGGATATGTATCCACAGGGAAAACTGGACACGGCTGATTTTTCAGCTCAGTCGCCTTTCGACGTTTCCAGTTTTACAGACGGTATTGCCGACGCTAGCGCGGACGCGCAGCTCACTGCAGGCGCTGATTACGGCGATATTACCACCCCGACGTCAACCAGACTTCTGGGGCGCCTATTCGCGAGGTCCGCGCGTAGTTTTGGATTTATTAAATACAAACCCTGGATTCGCTTGTCAGGCCGTAACAGCACAATAAGTGGCGCGAATGTGGCGCAAAAAGATATGTTGATGTGCCACTTTCGGCTGAACAGTAATTTTGCAGCGCGCGTAAAAAATGAAACGTCCAAGCGCCATAAATCTAAATACAAAACCAAATATTACGCCTACCGTGAAATGCTGCGTGACCGCAATAATGTCATTTTTGACGCTGATGTCTCAGTGCCGTGGACACAAAATGCCATCGTTCGTGCAGTTCTTGGCGCTGGGTGACCATATACGCACCGTTCCAATGCCTTGGCTTAATTCAATCTTGATTTGTGTTCGCATCAGTATTGGTACGAAGCGGATTTTCCTGAAAATGTTCTAACCAGCCTTTTGGATTGGCTTGGTATATTTCGGTCATCAGAGATATCCATGCGCGGTGGAAACGAACATTATCAGGTGAAAAATGATGGCTCAGATCGATCGACTGGGGCTGCTCAACCGCATGATTAACTGCATCCGTTAACGAATCCGTCATGGGCGTGCCGTTAAAGAATTCCTGATCAAGACGCGCGGCATCCTGTCGATAGGTTTCGACAACGTCTGTGAGAAGTTTTTTGTGCAGTCGAGGTTTGGTTGTCTTCGTTGACCGTTCAAAAGCAAGCATCCGCGCGAGACGCCAGCCGATGGCACGAACAGATTCCTGACGCGACCTGCTCCAACGCACAGACGGCGCAAGCGTTTTCTGCATCTCATTTAATATCGCAAGATCTTCTAACGACAGCGATTCGTTGCGGGGGGACTCCCCGGTTATTTGAAAGTTATCACTTTGAAAAACAAATCTAAAAAAATCACAAACGACATCCTGACGAAACAAAAGCTCCCTCTTCATCGGTCGGAGCTCAAATTGTGTTCCAAACACAGTTTTCCACCCGAAATACCGTTCGGCTTGCATGAACGTGCCATCGGCCTTGGTTTCTTCGTGAAACTCGTCGATTGTGCCCAAAAACAGACCCTGCTTAATTCGCTCGGCGTAAGAGGATACAATCCTTTCGGCGTGCGGGCGGATGTAGGCGATATATCGGGATGTGCCGATGTATTTCGCAAGGTGTTGATCCAGCGTTGCGCGCAATACTTCCGGGTCAACACGGTCAAAATGTTCCGCGGACAAGACGGCAATGTTGGCGCGAGAGCGGTTTAGTTTTTTGGATAGTTCCTTGAATCGTTCAGTTTTGTATTTTGCAAAGCGTTTTTGAATGAGCGTGCGGGCGATGTGATTGTGGTGGCCTGACGCCGGTGCAATTTTAGGAAAAAAAACAGACTTTTCCCGACTTTGCCATGAGCGCGACGCCAAAACCTGTTGAATCGACGTGCTGCCGGTTTTGTGGCCGCCAAGGTGAAATACAATAGATTTTACCAATTCACTTAACCTTGTCGTCCTGAACTCTAGCGGCGTTTAGGTGTTGAGACCAGACATGCGGGGCCCGATAAGCTATGCGGGCTACCAATTGCGACCAAGCATTGATTATACGCCGCTCTGCCGGTGATAAACAGCTTTTGTGTGGCGCCTGGCTTGTTTCATTAACCTTTGGCTGTAACGTTGACAAAAGCGCCTTTTGCATAGGGGAACCAACGAAAAATGCGTCATCCAGCGACTTGGCGTCGGGCATGTAAGCTGTGCGAATTTTCTCCGCCAACTTTGGACCAAGCGTAACTGGCTGCGCGTTTACCGCCTGATGTCTGGCCAATATTCTTGCAAAATGCCGCCCGATCACGGCCCGCGTCGAGTCAGCCGTAGCGGGCCCTTCGTATACACCGTGGAATATTTGCAGCATCTCCAAATCATTCCGGGAAAGCGACACATTTTTTTGCGGGCTGCGCAAGAGACTGAAATCATGGCCCTGCAACAGGTAAGCGAAAAAGTCTTTCACCACGTCCTGATCTTGCAAGACTGTATCTATCATCGGTCTGACAGTCAGGCGATCGCCGAAATTTTCACGCCATGATTGCAGTCGCTGGACATAGCGGAACGTGTCATTTCTATTTGTTGCGTCGTGAAACTGTGACAGCGAGCCAGTAAACAGGCCTTGTTTTGTCCTTTCGGAATAAGATGAAAGCAATCGTTCCGCGTGCGGGCGAACGTAAACGATCAAGCGCAGATTTTTAATATGTTCGGGGAAAAACTCAGAAAAATACTGACGAAAATTCCGCGGCAGCACCCGTTCAAATTCCTCGGCCGAAATGACACCAATATCGGCATCAGATTCTTGCAACCGCGCCGCCAGTTTTTCAAGCCGCGCTTTACGCGGTGCGCGATGCTTGGCTCTGAGCATCGTTTTGGCAATATGATTGTGGTTTATAGCGGCCGGATAGCAAATTGAAACACTTGGGCTTACCCACAGTCCGTTTGCCAATGCATTTTGGATCGATGTACTGCCGGTTTTGTGGTCGCCCAGGTGAACAACGATATTTTTTACCATGACACAATTACCGGCGTCGGTGTCCTCGGGATTTGACCGGTCCTAAGTTTCACTTTTGGATCGCGCGCGATTTTTGAACTTGGACTTTTTTCCGCCTTTCGCGCTGCGTTTATTCTTTGGCCGCTGTGTTTTGGTGTCAAATAAATCTGCTTCGCGCAGAGCGCGAAAATGTTTAGGCCAGGCCTTTGGATTGTAGCCAAGCATTTGCTCGACCAGATTGATCCACGCCTTGACGAGCCGCACCGTGTCGGGTGAAAAATTGTCTTTAAGTTTGATCGATTGTGCTTTGCCAACCGCCTTGCTTTCCACAGCCAACAATGCGTCCGACAGCGGCGAATTTTCAAAGAAATCCTTGTCCATAAGTTCTGCGTCGGCACGATATGATTCAACGATTTCCTGCACCAGCGATTGATGTAGACGCAATTTGGTTCCTGTTCGATCCAATTGCGAAGCCAATATACGACCAAAACTTCCGCCGACCATCGGAACCGCATTCTTTAGTTCGGGGTTTGCGTTCAAACGCAAATACAATTCTCGAATCATGGATAAATCTTCGAGCGATGACGATTCATTACTTAAGGGTTGTGCGGTCAATGCAAAATCTGAGCCGTCGAAAACAAAATTAAAAAAATCTTTGACCACGTCGCCGTCAACCAGCGTATCGCGGGTCATGGGGCGTACTTCGAACCTGTCGCCAAAGAGAGACTTCATTTTTTTGATGCGCGGATGGTAGATAAAATTCCGTTTCTGCTTGGTTTTTTTGTGAAATCCATCCAGCGACAAAGATGTTTTACCAACCTTAATCATCTGCGCGTAGGAAGATAACACGCGATCCGCGTGTGGTCGGACATAACTGATCAGACGGGCATCTTTCGCGTGATCGGGAAAATACCTGCCAATCGTTTCGTACAGTAATTCCGGATCGGCCAATTCGAACGTTTCTGCGGAAATGACCGCCATGTCGGCGTTTGAATTATCCAGAAGTTTCCGAACTTCGCCGAAGTGCAGGCCAATTTTTTTGGCCCGGCTTTTCATCGTTAAGGCCTTACCGAGCTTGTTGTGATTAATTCTGGCCGGATAAAACAGCGAAAGCCGGTCACTTTTCCAATCACCTCGTGCTAAAGTGTACTGGATCGACGTGCTGCCGGTTTTGTGATCGCCCAAGTGAAAAACAAGTCTTTTAACCATGCCTTAACTTTCCAAAATCACGCGATAAACTTAAACATTGGCCAAGGAATTGCGCGTTTTTTCAATCTTGTTGTCGTCCTGTCTAGCGCCCGCTGAATAATGCGCCATCAGGTCAACGACGTGGTCATCCATAGATACCGGAGCCATGGCGTCTTTCCAGTAGGCTTCCGACGTTATTTTGCCGGCCAATATATTGTTGAGCTTGGCGTGAAAACTACGGACGCTGCCAGCCTTGAACACCATATCCCCGCAATTTCCCAACTCTTGCGCACCACCAAGATCGCTGGTCAGCAACGGAATGTGACGCGCGTGCATTTCGATGGCAACTTGCGGAAGATTGTCTTCCCACAACACGGGCACCAGTCCAACGTCGACGTCGCAAAGCAGTTCGTCCAATTGATTCTGCGCATAACCGTCCGCGTGCATCACTGCGCCAAAACGTTCGCCCAGCGCCGTGATGCGCGTCATTGTCTCGCTGTCGATGCGGCGCGCGCAAAACACAAGATTAATTTTTGCGGCTTTGGACGCCGGAAACTTTTCCAGGGCGTCGAGCAAAAAGAAAAAGCCCTTGTCTCTTCGCATATAGCCCAAATAGCCCAAAGTCAGCGTGCCGTCGCTTTTGACTATGGTCTTGTTTGGCGTTGTGCTGTCGAATTTCGCGGCGTGTTGCGTGCCAATATAACTGGTGCGGATCAAAGATTTCGCTATCCCGAATTTTGCGGCCACTTCACCAACGCGGTTCGACACTGCGAGAACAGCGTCGCAATTGTTGTTGATCAGATCGACAATGATCTGCCGACGCGATGTCAGTGATTTGTTGGGCGACAGAGTCTTCAACAGTTTAGGCCGCGAAGGGCTGGCGGTCTTTTCACGCTTTCCGAACAACTTTTTTTGTGCCCGCAGCAGCCTTTTGGCGACGCGAAGGCTGGTCAGAAAACCCTTGTCAAACAGAAAACTACCGGGCCGAATGCGAATTTTCTTTAGATTGAAAGAAACGGAATTGGCCAACAATATGGCCTTGGAATCCGGTACATTTGGCAGGCAGTTGTTGCATTTGATACCATTTCGGAAGTCGAGACAATTTTCCTTTTCCTTGTGCCAAAGATTAACCTGGGGACAAACAGGATAGTAATTGTGCAGGGAAAAAATCAGTTTGGTTTCGGGCCAAAGTGATTTCAGACTTAGGACAGACGCCGGAATACCTTCGAGATTATTGAAATGAATAACGTCATAAGGCCCTGTTTTCTTGACAAAATCAAAAAAGACGTCACGCGTTTTTTCGTGTTCGAACTGGGATTTATCGCCAAAACAGTGATGCGCGGGCGATAAAACGCCTGAATTGATCAAATCGTACCGACGCACCTTTGCTGTGCGCCCACCGTGTCGCGTTTTTTCCCACCGGGGCGTTTTTGAAAATAAATCGTACGAAATGCCCGAACACAAAAAATTCAGATCATTGGCTGGATTTTTTGCAAGCTCATTCAGCAAATTGGCCTGATAAACGGTGACGCCGCCGCCGCGGCCTTCGCCATCAAGATAGTCGACCCAATTGTAATACAGAATTTTCATTGTTCGCCGCCGGGGCTCTTCTGTATTTGTTCCAGAGACACCAACCGTTCCTCGACTTCAATAGCTTCCAGCCTGTTCAATCTCTGGCGCAGTGAAATGATCTCGCTGAATGCAAAACCCAACGCAAGATTAAGCTCTCTGGTTTCCGGCGATTGAGGATCAGAAATTTCTGCACGAAAACGATCAATATCAATATTGCAACGCGGCAACCGTGCGAGGTTCTTTAACCCGGACAGGCTTTGGCGTTGAACCAGTTCGGTATCGACGGGATCGTCGGAAACCAGATTGTCTTGGCACTCGATATAGGCCGCCACCCGCCTTTTAATAGCTTCGACTGACTTCCTTGCAATTCCGGTATTTTGCATCATTCGAATAATTTCTATGACACGGTCGTCCATGCGCGGATTGGGGTCGCCAACGGCCCCCAAAAGCGATTTTGGGACTTCAGCGCCCAGACAGGACATAAAGTCTTTGATCAAGAAAAAGCTATCTTTTGCAGCGCCAAAATATTCACGCACGATAATATTTTCTGCCCCCAACGCATTTATCCAGGGTAGCAGCGCCTTATCGTAATCATAGTGAATCGATTCAATTGTGCTATGCAGTGCTGAAGAAAAATCAGGCGTTTCTATCCGCATCTTGATCAATTGATTGTACCAGGACCGCAGGTGTGTTTGCGGGCTTCGCAGGTAGACGACAGCTTTAATTTCGACATCTCTGTTTCGGTCGACAATTTTCTTAAGAATTTCGCCGGCTTTGGGAAATTCGCCAACGCGTATAAACTCTTCTGAACTGATTAATGTCGTTTTCTGTGAATTGCCCCTGACATAGTTCAGAAAATGCTCCCATTTTTCAAGCGGAGGTTCGGGGTCACCATATCCATGCATCAACGCGCTCACTTCGGCCTCTTTGTAAATGCAAAAGGCCAGCGCGGAATGCTTGGATAAATGGCCGTGCGAGGTCGCGAATTCTATTCCAAGAGAATTCAGGTATTTCTGATTTTGTGAAAAGAAAATCTGCAAAGCCGTTGTACCGGTTTTGAAATGTCCAATGTGAATATAGAGCGTTTTTTTCATGAAATTCCACTTGCCAGATGACGCGTTGGCTTACAATCGAAATGGCGCCTACAAGTTAAGAATTTCGCGATGGTATCTTTTGAGCAAAATCAATCCGGCCACCAACGTGACAAGCGATATTCCAAATACATAGGATACGGATACATAGGGCGCGTCGTAAGTCGGATAAAATCCCCGACGCATCAGACCAATGATATGGACGATGGGATTATACCAAAGAACATCCTGATATCTCCATGGAATTTCCTCGAAAGTGTAGATCACAGTCGACAATATGAACAAAGGACGGGTCAAAATGGTCCAAAACTGATCCCAGACCGGAAAATATGAGAACAGAAAACAGTTGATTGACCCAATGCCGAGTCCAAGAAATGCAGCCATGAAAAAACTGGTCAGAATTGCGCCGACGTCTAAATGGGTGTCGAGAGAAAAAGCGATGTGAATGCCGGTAAACAAAATATAATAGACCAGAATATTGTTCAAGAAATTGAGAAGAAACCGCGCGATTATGGCGTCAGTATATCGCACGCCGGGGTAGCGCAAAAGCTGGCGCGAAAATTTTAGTGCCTTGGCCGTTTTGTTTGCCGTCTGACCCCAGAATGCCAAAGGCAGAAATCCGGTCGCGTAAAACAGCATGAAATTATTGCCGATCGACGGGCTTCGAAGTTTCAAACCCAACGCAATGACCACGGTAAACAGCGTTATCGCGCCCAAAGGTTCCAAAACCGCCCAAAGATAGCCGCCCGGTGACCGGCCGTAAGTTGTTTCCATTTCACGAAGTATCAGGGCCGAAATCGTGCGCGGTGTTTTGAATTTGCGAGCCTGCAGTGGTTGCGCTTGTGCTGTTGGCATTTGAAAAATCGGGTCCGATAAACTAGATTTGATGATTGGCTTTATGTAGGAAGAGTTAGGAACAATCAATTATGTTCCCAATTGCAAAGGATACACAATTGGACGATCCACTTGATCACGCGCCTTTACCCAAAGGCGAAGTCGCTCAGGAAATCAAAGAGTCAGCAACGGGTCAGCGCAAAGGCACACGCAATCGGTCGCGAAAATCCGGTTCTTCGGGCAAAAAAAGCGCAACGAAGATGTTAGTCGACGGCGCCCAAGAGCCGGAAGTCAAAGAGGTCGCGCCATCTGCCACCATGAAGCGTCGGCACTATGGCGTGATTCTAAGTTTCCTGATTTTGGTTGTGCTACCTTCTGCAATGACATGGTGGTATCTTGAAAACCGCGCTGCGGATCAATACGCGTCGACCACAGGATTTTCTGTGCAAAAAGAAGACGTCGGGTCGGCGGTGGATATTCTGGGTGGCATTACAAAATTGTCCAGCGGCACCACGTCCGACACGGATATTCTGTACGAGTTCATTCAGAGCCAAAAACTGGTCGAGTTGGTCGACGCCAGACTGGATCTGCGCAGCATGTATTCAAAACCGGCCAATGATCCTGTCTTTGCGCTCAAAGCGCAGGCATCGATCGAGGAATTAGTCGACTACTGGAACCGTATGGTCAATATTTTCTACGACGGCGGCAACGGACTTATACAACTCAGAATCCAGGCTTTTTCGCCAGAAGATGCCCGGACAATTGCCCAGACAATTTTTGAGGAAAGTTCGCTAATGATCAATCGCCTCAGCGCGATTGCCCGTCAGGATGCCACGCGATACGCTCAGGCGGATTTGGAGTTGGCGGTCGCGCGATTAAAAAAAACACGACAAGAAATTACAAGTTTTCGCAACGACGCCCAGATCGTTGACCCCAACGCCGATATTCAGGCGCAAATGGGGCTTATCAATACTTTGCAACAGCAGCTTGCCGCCGCGCTGATCGAGCTGGATTTGCTACGCGAAACAACCCGGCCCACCGATCCGCGCATTGAGCAGGCTCAGCGAAAAATTGCGGTAATAGAAACAAGAATTTCAGAAGAAAGAAAGAAATTCAGCGTCGGAGAGGACGGCACCGATTCTGCTTTTGGAACGCTTGTCAGCGAATACGAAGGCCTGACCGTTGAGCGCGAGTTTGCGGAACAAACCTATTTGGCGGCGCTGGCCACGCTGAATGGCGCAAGAGCAGAGGCCCAGCGTCAAAGCCGGTATCTGGCTGCCTACGTCGAGCCGACGCTGGCCGAAACTCCACAATACCCGAAACGCGCAACCATTTTTGGCTTGGTAACATTATTTATTTTCATTTTTTGGTCAATTTTGGTTCTGGTCTCCTACAGCGTTAAGGACAGGCGGTAAGACCAATGATTCGGCTGGAGAATCTTTGCAAAACCTTTGTTTTGAAAGGCAGGCGAAAGGTCATTGTTGACAATATCAACGCGACATTTCCCACGGGGGTATCGGTGGCGCTTTTGGGCAGGAACGGCGCGGGAAAATCTACATTGCTAAGCATGATTGCAGGTACGATGGATATAGATTCCGGACGCGTCGTATCTACGGGTACAATTTCCTGGCCCGTTGGGTTTGGCGGAAGCTTTCACCGCGACCTGACCGGAGCGCAAAACGTCAGGTTCATCGCCCGAGTGTACGGGGTCGACACGGTTGCGCTGGTGGATTTTGTTGCCGACTTTGCCGAGCTGGGAAAACATTACCATTTGCCCTTTCGCAGCTATTCTTCTGGTATGAAATCGCGGTTGGCTTTTGGCCTGTCGATGGGAATTCGATTTGACACGTACCTTGTCGACGAAGTCACCGCAGTCGGCGACGCCAATTTCAAAACAAAATCCAGAATCGTGTTTCAGGACCGTATGCGCGAAAGCGGTGCTATCATGGTGTCGCATTCCACTAAGATGGTCAGAAAATTATGTGATTCTGCGGCGGTGTTGGAAAACGGAAAACTTACGTACTACGAAGACTTGGACGAAGCGATCCACCAGCATTTGCAAAATACGGGTGGCGATCCTGACGACGACTGAAAATGCTCAATCAGGCAATTGTGACCGTGTCCGAATATATGGCAGGTCGAGACCGCAACATTGGCGGTCACGCAATAATCGTGGCCCAATTCATTGGGCGGACCGATTTTGACGCGCCGCATGAACCTATGGTCCCCAAGGGTCGAACGACAGTCTTGCGGTGAAAAGAACCGGCTTGAAAACACCGGCAACGCTGAACCGATTTTGATGGTTGTGCAGACGTGGTTGTATTTGGCTGAGGTTGATGTCGCACGTTATGAAGACAATAACTGGTGCAAGTGATCGGGCACAAAAAAGCGGGCCAAAAGGCCCGCTTTCAAATTACCAACACATTGTCGCTAAGTGCTTTATGTGCTCGTGGTTGTCGTTGTTATGATGGTACCGTCATCAAGCGTAATAACAATCAAAGTGCCGATGATGACAAAGCCGGCAATCGCAGCAGGAAGACCTACGGCAGCCAGTGTAGCCGCAGCCTGCGGACCAAGCGCGGCCTCAAGGCCAGGCGGCAAGGTATTTTGTGTCGATTTGGCAATTGGTGCGATTGAGACCGGACCGGCAAAAACAGCCGATGCGCTCAACCCGGCGACAACAGCAGCCGCCAAAACGGTCGATGAAAATTTTGAAAAGGTCATGTTAGACTCCGATAGCAAAGAAACTCCCTGTCAATATATCCGCACCGAAACATGTAAGTCAACGCGGCAGCCATCAAAAAAGTCTAATGATCGAAATGAAAATGCCCTAAATTTGCGGGATCAATACCTCGATTCCAATATATCCGGTGACAGGGCCGGCCCACTGCCGAGATTTCCAAATGACACCGGTTTTAGGGTGTTGCCAGTAGGTATTGGTAAATTCTACCCCCCCATCGGTCCCCTCCTTGCAGGTTTCTGTGTACTTACGCAGGCGGAATTGTTTGTGGATCGAAGTGATCGACCTGATTCCGAAATCTTCCAGTTGGCATATATATGTCACAGTGATGACCTGGCTTTCGCCACCCAGCCACTTGTGTGTACGAATCGATTTGTTCGCACCGGAAATACCACTTTCCAGCAACATTCTTGTGTCGGACAAATCCGACGCCATCATATCGTCTCCCAGCCCGCGAGTCGCCACCAGCAGGCCGTCGACAAACGTCAGCGTCTTCCTGTCAGACGATCTGAAAATCCCGTATTCGCGGTTTTTCGAAACTTGATTCAGCGACGCGTATTGCCCGTTTTCCTCAAGGTCGATCAGGATGAGCGGGTCTTTCCCGGCACCGATGATCTGTTCGCGGGTCAGACTTTCAATGACCGCGCGTAACTCTGCTGTGTTGTCTGTTTGGGTTCGGATGTTTTTGACAAAATCCAACATAACTCTGACGCGTGGCGTGTCTTCTTTTTCCGAAGAACAGGCCGCAAGTAGAATTGTTGCACCGATAATGGCCGCCCGCCAGATTGTTATCATCGCCAAAACCTTCCCCATACCGGTTCAAGGGCATTTTTGTGATAATCTCTTATTTGCGGATACAGCCGGTTACGAACGTTCAGAACCGCACCGCCGTCGCGTGTAATTGGGCGGAGGACGCTTGAATTGCTCTGACGAGTAGGTAACCCGGTCAACCACGAAAGCGGCACTGTAAATCGCAAACCCTTGTCAAATGACCCTTCGCCAAAAGTAGAAAACGGAACGTTGGTCAAAGTGAAAAAGGCGCCGACTTTCCAACCGTTACGGAATTCCCGATCCAATGTAAAAGTAGCGCCAAGATCACCTGCAAGATAGCGCCCCACGTCGACTTTGGCCTGAAATCCGTTTCGCAGTTCATAATAGGCTGAGACATGCCCGGTCAGAACCTGATAATTTCTGAATCCAAAGCCTTCATTAAAGGCACGCTGCCGCACCAGACTGAGTTCACCACCAAGCGCCAACCTGCTGTCGACCGGTTTCCAGAGCAATTCCGCCGAGGCCCCACCGAACATGCGCTCTATGTAACCGACAGAAAAGTGCCCGTACAAATTTCTGGCGGGTCTAAAATAATAATCGGCGGTCAAATAGGTCAGCTTCACGCCGCCCGAGCGATCATAATTTGGTGTATCTGTTCGTACGTGCGGAATAGTAGAGTTGGAACCACGTGTTGTCTGGTCAATATTTCCGAACGCCTTTCGCCGAATCGATCCTGAAACCGACAAGCCGGGTGCAATATCAAGTCTGGCACGACCGCGAATACCGACATCAAGACGAAAAGGCTGTTGAGGGTCAAAATAGCTGGTTTGCGAATAATGGCCGATCGTCCAGGAAAAATGCGGAAATAGGCCTGTTTGCCTGACCACCGGACCCTGTAGCGGCACCGGATCCGAAAGCACCGCATTGGCAAGTGACTTTGCAATTCCGTCGGGGTCGTTTTCAAAATCCTCGAGGTCCTGACGTTGAATCGTTACCGATACCACAGGCATTCCATCAACGACGGGCGTAATAACGAACGTATCCACCGAAACCGGGAATACACGGGTCATGCGACGGGCTATCCGGCCTATAGCCTGGGATTCGATGTCATATATCTTATTGCGGACGCGCACTTCGGCGCGATGTCCGGTGATCGACGCGGATTCGATGATAAAACCTTCGTCCTCCAAAACCAGTTGAAGGTTATTCATTAATATTCTGGCGGCGTCTGACTGGCCTGTCCACGATGTGTCGCGACGCAGTTCCGCGCCTTTTTCGCGGCCCTCGGGGCGGCGGAATACGGGCACAGGAGCGGGCTCGATTGACCCGGGAAACAGGGATTCCTTGGGATCCAGCGCGAATGTGGCACGCACGCCAATTTCGGATCCGTACAAGTAATACGCACTTAGGCTGGTTCTTTTGCCCAAACGGTAATCCACGCCGAAATTAAATGCTGAACGTTGGTTAAAAATCGACGAGAGAACGGTTTCAGGGCGGTAGGTATCCGACGAATACTCTGCCTTTACTGTCAGGCCTTTGATCGGCGTCACCCACTCGACCCCACCAAACAAGGCCGCTGGTCCGCGAAACCAATGCTGTATTGTCGGCGCACCGCCAAGACCAAAACCGGTGGGCCGTATGTTGAACGAAGAATGCAGAGCAGACAGCGGATTTCTGAAACTGTTGCGGGTTCCCAGCCGTCCCCAGCCGATGCCACCGGTTAGTTTCAAGCTGCGTGTGATACGTTTGGTGGCCACGAGGTACTCGCTTGAATAAATTCCGGTGCCGACGAAATCACGCAAACCCACGGCGACGGCGGGCAAGTATCGGCCCTCATCCAGAAGCTGGTAATGAAGATCAAAGCTGCGATCGTAAAACGTTGGAAATCCACCACGATTCCAGTTTTGCAAAATGGTATAACGAAAGCTGCCCGCCAGACGGGGGGTCAACTGAAACGCCAGCGTGCCACGGGTTGTGCCTGCAAAACTACCAAGCGTCAGCGATAACTGCCCGTCCGGCTGGCTTTCGGCGGTCGGCATATCGATCAGGCCGGTCATGCCAAACATATTCAGCGATCCGGTTTGGGCGCTCGCGTATCCTGCTGCGGCGACGGCTAATCCTGCCAAAGAATACCTGATCAAACTCAACTGCGGTGCCCCCAAAGCCTTTGTGAAAGACCCATAACGTCGCTGTGATTTACTGTTCTTTGCTTTTCGCAGTCTTGATCAATTCAGACAACCAAAAAACGCTATATGCAGTATAATATTGTAAAATTGTAACTACAGGTTGGGAGCCTTAGACACCGAACCCGCGTCTTTGCGAGGAACAGGCGATTTATATCCTTCGACCCACCGCTGCATCAGCGCGCGCGCGCCAATGGTGTCGCCACTGTCTACGATGGAGCGAAGATCTTTGATCATATTCGCAGTTTCGAGCTCAGACAGCATACGTTCCTGCGCGCGCAGGATTTTTGGATGGGGCGTGGTTTGTAAATCAGCGCCAATCAACAGTTCCTCATACAGTTTCTCGCCGGGGCGCAATCCGGTTACTTCGATTTCAATATCTCCATCGGGTGTCGTTTCATCGCGTACGCTGTAACCCGAACGTATGATCATTTGCTTGGCCAGTTCCCGGATCGAAATTTGCTTGCCCATATCCAGAACAAACACGTCTCCGCCGCGCGCAAAACTGCCCGCCAGCAAGACCAGTCGCGCGGCTTCGGGGATGGTCATGAAATACCGCGTCACGTCGTTGTGGGTTAGTGTAATGGGTCCGCCTTTGGCAATCTGGTCCGCAAACAGAGGAATGACGGAACCCGAAGACCCCAATACGTTCCCGAATCGAACCATCGAAAACAATGTGTCTTCGGCGCGGGTCGCCAGATCCTGAACCACCAACTCAGACATGCGTTTTGACGCGCCCATAACGTTGGTAGGACGTACTGCCTTGTCCGTAGATATCAGAACAAACCTTTCAATACCGGCATCGCGCGCTGCATCGGCAAGAACTTTCGTGCCCAAAATGTTATTGCGTAGCCCTTCTATTTCATTGTCCTCGACCAGAGGCACATGTTTATACGCCGCTGCGTGCAAAATGATATCGACGGCATGTTTTTCCAGCGTCTTCTGAACGCGGGTCGGATCACAAACCGAACCGATGACCGGCACGATTTTTGTTGTCGTGCCTTCGGCCAGTGTGATCAGCTCCATGTTGAGCCGGTAAAGCGCAAGTTCGCTTTGTTCAAATATTACCAGTCGCGTCGGCGAGCAGGCCAACAATTGGCGGCACAGTTCTGATCCGATTGAGCCACCCGCGCCAGTGATCATGACCGAGCTACCGATGTAGGCGTCTGAAATGGCGGGCAGTTCAGAATCTATCCGGCTGCGGCCAAGATAATCCGAAGGCCGTACCGGTTCCAGATTATCAACCAGATCCTTGCCACCAATAATTTCGGAAAAAGACGGCAAGCGATGGACGTCGACGCCCTGGCTTTCCAGACGTTTGGCGATCTGACTTTGGCGCGGTGGAGACAAAGAGGGCATAGCCAACACCACGCGGTCAATTTTTTTGGCTTTTACAAGTTCAAGAATCCGGGCCGGTGAATCCACGGGCAATCCGGCCACGGTCATTCCGCGCAGCGTTGGATTGTCGTCGACAAATCCGACGGGTTCGATTTCCTCGGACGGGCCAAGCGCCGCGACCAGCTGGACACCAGTTCCTCCGGCGCCGTAAATCAAAACCCGTGTGCGAGTTTGGCCCTGGCGGTAGATCCAAAGAAGAACCCGCAGTCCCGCCAGACGCGATGCGACGCTTAAGGAAAAGAAAATAGATCCGAAAATAACAAAAATAGCATGCGGCATTACCACACCGGCAAGCCCATTAACCGACGAGCCCGTCAGCGCCAGAAATGACGCAAAAATCCCGGTTTTAAGTACGGCGCGGGACTCATATGCGTTCAGTTTGATCGCGGGAATGCCAAGGCTGATGGAAATAATTCCGCCGCTAGCCACGAGCAACGGAAAGAAAACCCAACTTTCAGATATTTCGACTGCGGGCCACAGACTATTGCTTTGCAGGCAGAACGCCAAAAAAAGAGAAATAACAATCAGGGAAAGATCAACGCCCAGAACAATAGCTTTTTTCCGTTTGCGGGGCAGTTTTTTAATATAAGCGTACATGTCCAGGCTCACAATAAAATCACCAAAATCGCTAAAAGTAGACGGGTTTCCACACGCTGTCTATATTTTCGCACATGACGAAACACTAGGGTATTTTTGAAATGCGCAATATAACTTGGGTTATAAAGAGCAATTTTTGCACCTCCAAAGATGGATTCCCGCAACAGTTGTTGCCGCGCGCAATGAAATCGAGGAAACCCTTTGTCGCCTGAATTTGACCTATTTCTTAAGATTAATAAGTGTAATTATCACGGGCTAAAGCGAACCACGGGGCTGTCGGTTCGGAATGGCGCGATGTGTTTAGCTACCAAGGGTTACGGATATGCCGACAAATTATCACGAAACTCAGGATGCACTTGGCAATATGTCCACTATATATTCGATGGATATCGGTGATACTTTCTCTGGATCACTTTCCTTGAACGGAGACACAGACTGGGTGGCTGTCACGCTGATTGCCGGGCAAAGCTACACATTCGCGCTTGATGGTAGCGGCGCATCGCCGTTGTCTGACCCGTATCTCCGACTGTACGATTCCACCGGAAGTCAAATCGCTTTTGATGACGACGGTGGTCCGGGGCTGAATTCGTCACTGACGTTTACGGCAACCGCCAGTGGGACATATTACATAGCGGCGGATGCATATAATCAGGCTTCAAGCGGTGACTACACAATGTCGATGGTCGAGACACCGGCGTTACCGGTTTTGTCCTACGACGATATCGCCGCCCAGCTGACCGACGGCTATTGGTCGTTTTTTGGTGGGGGATCACGCGCGTTTGACGTGGCCCCCGGAGGATCGCTAACGGTAGATATTACCGGGCTGACAGCCGCAGGACAGGCTTTGGCCATAGCGGCGCTTCAGACATGGTCGGGCGCGATCGGCATCAATTTTGTATTTGTAAACGGTAATGCAGATATCACGTTCGACGACGAGAACAGCGGCGCTTATTCGACTTCGCATGTTGTGAACGGCGTCATTCAAAGTTCGTTTGTGAACGTGTCCACTGCCTGGCTTGCCAGCAGCGGCACGACGCTCGACAGCTATTCGTTTCAAACTTACCTTCACGAGATTGGCCATGCACTTGGTCTGGGACACGCGGGCAACTACAACGGCAGTGCAAGTTACGGCACTGATAATTTCTATAAAAATGATAGTTGGCAGGCGTCGGTCATGTCGTATTTCGACCAGATCGACAATACGTTTATCAATGCCAACTTTGCCTATGTGGTGACGCCAATGATTGCCGATATATTGGCGATGCAGGCGCTTTACGGTGTCGCTGGAAATATTCGGCTGGGCAACACCACCTACGGCGACAATTCAAATGCCGGCGGCATTTACGACCAGATTTCAGGGCTGACAAACGCAGTTACCTTTACGATTCTCGATGATGGCGGCCACGACAAAATTGATTTTCGCTCTGCAACAACGGATCAACGCGTCGATCTCAGTCCCGGATCGATTTCCGACGTCGGAGGTTTGATCGGCAACATGTCTATCGCGTTCGGAACGATAATCGAGGATTTTTTGTCCGGCTCCGGTGACGACATAATTGCCGGCAATACTGCCAACAACCGCCTGAAAGGCGGCGCAGGACGGGACGAAATCCGGGGACTGCAGGGCAAAGACAAATTATTTGGCCAAAACGGCAACGACCAACTGTTTGGCGGTGCAAAAAAGGACAAACTGTTCGGAGGCAAGGGCAACGATCAGCTAAAGGGCGGAAATGGCCGCGATACCCTCGCCGGTGGGCGTGGAGACGACGTTCAGACGGGCGGGGCCGGTAAGGATAAATTCGTCTTCAAAAGCAGCGTTATAGGCGCTGACACGATTACCGATTTCACCAACGACGTTGATACATTGGTGTTGGACGACGCGCTTTGGGGTGGCGGACTTTCGGCGGCTCAGGTCGTCTCCAATTTTGCCACGGTAGTTGGCGGAGACGTGGTGCTGGATTTTGGCGGCGGCAATACCATCACATTGACGGGTTTCGGCAATTCCGCTGATCTGGTTGACGACATTTCGATTGTATAACGCCAATCTGTTATTCAGCGGCGTCGGCGCAGTCTGGCCGCGCGTTTGCCCGGCAGCGGGAACAGTCGCGCCAACGTCAGATAAATAATCCACAAATCGCACAGCACCCCTGAATTGGCCTGATAAATCATATCAAGTCGCGCCTTGCGTGGTACGCAGCGCTCGCGATAGATCCGGTCTGTTTCCGCAAGGCTTTTGCTGTTGCGCAGTAACAGTTCTTCGTGCCGGTGAAAAACCACCGTGGCCAACCCTGTTATACCTGGGCGCGATTTCAAAACCGATGCGTAAAGGTCGGGAAACGCGTCCACATATTGACGCAAAGGCGGTCTTGGGCCAACGAGGCTCATGTCGCCTCGCAGGACGTTCCAAATCTGCGGAAATTCGTCAAAACGGGTTTTGCGCAAAAAACGCCCCATTGCAGTGATGCGATCGTTTTTGTCGCCACCCGAAACACCGCGATCGTCGCCTTTGGGTGCCAGACGCATTGTGCGCAGTTTGACCAGATTAAAAGCGCGTTTTCCAGACGATATTCGCTCGGACACATAAAACACCGGCCAACCGTCCGTGGCGACAATAACGACGGCGAGTACCGCCAGAACCGGCAGATATACCACGCCAACGAACAGCGCTAAAACCACGTCGAAAAGGCGTTTTTGCGGCGTCATAAGGCCCGCCTGCAATCCAGCCACTGTTGGATCATGTCTTGCGCCTGCAGCTCGCTATCCGAAAAACTACAGTAACTTTCCAGTAGTTTCGTATCAAGAACCACTTTTGGGATCGCCAAATTTGGCGCCGCGACATTTGTAATTTCCACTGGATTTACCAGATCACGAAAAGCCCGCAGCAGTTCCGACATCGATAAAGGTGCAGGTGTCGCGACGTTCAATACCGGCGGTAGCGTGCGTCCGGCTGCGTGAGCCAAAATGAGATCAAACAGAACCCGCGTGAATGTCACGGCACCGATGTAAGAACGCAAAGCCGAGACACCGCCGGGGAAGATATCAAGCTTGACCGGCATCAAATGCGTTGCTTTTGCTGCGCGCAGAATCAAGGCGTCTGCGCCTACTATGTTGCCGATCCGCAGCGTCGTCACACGTGCGTATTTTTTCTTTTTGCACCAGTCGCTGACGTCGTGCTCCATGATTAGTTTAGAACGGCCGTAATCATTTGCAGGGGCCGGTGAATCACTTTCAGTCAACGGAGCCTGTGATTTCGGCCGGCCATATATCGCCGATGAAGAGGCATTGAAACAATGCCGAACATCCAGATCTTTCGCAGCGATCAGCGACCGGATGGCGATTTCGCTGTTGCCACGGTTATTCACATTTGGTCCTGACGCGGTCACACCTGCCAGATTAATCATGTAGTCGATGCCGCCAATCCGATCGTTCAGACGTGCCAAACCGTCCGGATACCCGACCGGATCCCAAACTACCCAGTCCCCGTCAAAACCGCTTTCACCATGGCGCGCTTGAAACCAAATCGAGATTTCGCTCTGAGCCAATATCCGCGACGCCGCCCAAACAAGCCGACCGACTTTGCCCGTTGCACCAAGAACAACGATTCTAATCATATTTTTAGGCCCGATCATGAATAATGTCGCAGATGAAGTGGTTGACCAATCTTATGAATAC
This sequence comes from uncultured Rhodobacterales bacterium, assembly GCA_964588725.1. Lineage (GTDB taxonomy): Bacteria > Pseudomonadota > Alphaproteobacteria > Rhodobacterales > Rhodobacteraceae > UBA5972. Next base: position 45,251 of record CAZPQL010000005.1, on the reverse strand, counting down.
AGTATCTTGTGGCCGAGCGGAAAACTAAAACAAGTTTCACCAATGTGAAGCAGGAATCAAGCATGATAGGTCTTTTTCGGCGTCTGGCGGTTGTGTCGGTCAGCTTGCTGGTACTTGCCGGGTGCAGTCTTCCGCGCGGGGCCGCATTGCAGTCAGAAATTCTGGCGGCGAACGATAATGCCCAGCCCGAATTTGCAGTTTATCCCGTGACACGCAATTTTTTGAACAAGGTCGCGCGCTGGCCGCTCACCGGCGGGTTTCGTCAGTATGGCTGGATTGCCCAACCACGCCTGATCGAAACCGCGATCATTGCGGCGGACGATGTGATCAGCCTGTCGATCTGGGACAGCGACGAAAACTCTTTGCTGACCACGGTGGGTCAGCGCGTTGTGTCGTTAGATAGTCTTTTAGTATCCAAACAGGGCACGATTTTTATCCCCTATATCGACACTGTACGTGTCAGCGGACTGACCTCTGAACAGGCCCGCCAGAAAATTCAGAACCTGATGATCGCGATCATCCCGTCCGCACAAGTTCAGTTGAGCGTCGTCACCGGTCGTCACGGTGCTGCCGATTTGGTGGGTGGTGTCGCCAATCCCGGCAGTTATCCGCTTCCCGACGACAGCGTGTCGGTTCTTAATCTGGTTTCTCTTGGGGGCGGTGTGCCGTCGGCTCTGCGCAACCCACAGGTCCGACTTGTTCGTGAGGGGCGTGTTTACGGCACGTCGATTCGGAGGCTTTATGCCAATCCGGCGCAAGATACGATCTTGCGTGGTGGCGACAAGGTTATCGTCGCAGAGGACAAGCGGTATTTTTTGTCGCTGGGTGCGGCGGGTACCGAAAGCTTGTTCTATTTTGAGCAAGACCAGATCACTGCACTTGACGCAATGTCTCTGATCGGGGGGATATCCGATACCCGCGCAGACCCCGAAGGCATTCTGATCCTGCGCGAGTATAATAAAGGCGCAGTACGCTCCGGTGATTCGGGGCCATCGCACGTGCGTAGTATTTTTACTATCGATTTGACGACGGCCGACGGGCTGTTTAGCGCGCGCAAATTTTTAATCAATCCGGGCGATCTAGTGTTGGTGACAGAATCGCCGGTGAACGCAATCGAGACGATACTTTCACTGGTGGGCACGGCGGCCCTGGTTTCAAACCGGGTGAATTGATAAAGACATTGCGCGGCTACACTTTTTCAAATGCTCCGGTCGTATCGTCGTAATATTCAAGGGTTCCGCTGCCGATATCGTGCCACAACCCGTGTAACGTCAGGTTTCCGGTGTTCACAGCATCGCGCACAAACGGAAACCCCATAAGGTTTTTCAGCGAGATCAAAATACCTTCACGTTCCAGCGCGGCTATCTGCGCCGACGCGCTGTGACTTTTTTTCACGCGCGCGACACCGGGGCGTAAAATATCCAGCCAGCGCCCGACAAAACTGGTGTGCTGTTCCAGTTCCGGCGCAAGACCCTGGCACATTTCGTAACAGGCGTTAACGCCACCACAGTTCGAATGCCCTAAAATCAGAATGTGCGATATTTTTAACGACCCGACGCCGAATTCAATTGCGGCAGATGTGCCGTGGTGATCTCCGTCGGGCTGAAAGGGTGGCACAAGGTTGGCGATATTGCGGTGGATAAAAAACTCACCGGTTTCGGCGCCGAAAATGCTGGTGACATGGACGCGGCTGTCGCAGCAGGACACCACCATCACACCCGGGTGCTGGCCCTCATCAGCTAGACGCCTGAACAGGGACTTGTTGCCGGTACTCAGATTTTCCCGCCATTCGCGGTACCGTAAAGCCAATTCGTCCGGCAAAGGTTTAACAAATTTCATGAACTGGTGCCGCTCTTTTTAGGTAAGTTTACGGTCATTTTTGTGCAATTGCGAGACAGAATTTCGTGGCTCCGGTTTACGTCAATAACCGGATGTTCAAACTCGCAGATGTAATTTTTTCTCACGCTTGTGGGAAGAGTGAGGTCGAGGGAATGACACAAAACGTATCGAAAATTCAATTAACTGAGGACGCGCAAATATGCGTCAAATCTTTGACATTATTGCGCGAATCGCTTGGTACCGAATGCTCGCAAGAGGTCATCGAAAGAGCAGTGTTCGAAATTTCAGAGCGGTTGGAAAAAATCGAACTGGCGTTGGTTGGGGGCGAAGTTCAGGTTGTGGGCAAATTGTCCAAAAGCCTGATCGGCGTAGCAGAGCAAATCGGACTCATGCGATTTTCGCGCGTGGCAAAAGACGTGGTGATTTGCGTGCAAAGCCAGGACAGGATCGCGCTTGCAGCAGTCACACAAAGATTACTGCGTTTGGGCGACAGCTCTTTGTTTGCCACGATGCATTACCCTGAAATGCCCTATTGATGGCGGTACTATTCACGCTAGACTGGCGACCAAATCCTTTGCGGAGCGAATTTGATGATGCCAAAACTGGCCCCCGCGAACAGTGCCGCGATACCCCTGCACGTCGTTGAGACCCAGAATTTCCCCGATTGGCTGACCGCCCAGAAAAAGGCCGTCAAAAACTGGGTGAATGTGCAGGGGTTTGACGCAAAATTGGGTCGGATATGTTTGCTTCCTGATGAACACGGGCAGATAAGCGGCATCGTGTTTGGTTGGGGCGAAGCCAGCGCCCGTGCACGCGGACGGTTCCATTTGGCCAGGGCCGCCAAAAATCTGCCGACCGGTATATATCAAATCATATCCGACCTGCCCGAATCCGTGCTTGAAGAGTGCGCGTTGGGGTGGCTGTTGGCAGGGTACCAATTTGACCGCTACAAAAAAGGCCGCGACACAGGTGCATCGCTATGTGTGCCCAAAGGAGTCGATGCCCCAAAAATCGAAGCCATGGCGAGTGCCGCATTTCTGACGCGTGAACTGATCGATACACCGACAAATGACATGGGCCCGGATCAGCTTGAAAAAGCCTTTGACGAATTGGCCCGTGCATTCAAAGCCAAGACAACCATTATCATCGGCGACGACCTGCTAAAGCACAATCTGCCGCTGGTACATGCAGTTGGCCGCGCTTCGGATCAGGCGCCGCGTATACTTGATATGACCTGGGGCAATAAAGACCACCCAAAGGTCACGCTGGTCGGCAAAGGCGTGTGTTTTGACACCGGTGGGCTGAACATCAAACCCGGCGCGTCCATGGGGTTGATGAAAAAAGACATGGGCGGTGGCGCGACCGTGATGGGATTGGCGCAGGCGATTATGCGGATGAATCTGCCCGTGCAATTGCGCGTTATTGTCCCCACTGTTGAAAACTCTATTTCTGCGGGCGCATTTCGGCCCGGCGATATCCTGCCGTCGCGCAAGGGGCTGAGCGTCGAGATCAACAATACCGATGCCGAAGGGCGGCTGGTTTTGGCGGACGCTCTGGCGCTGGCCGACGAAGAAAGACCCGACTTGCTGATTTGCATGGCAACATTGACGGGCGCGGCGCGCGTGGCTTTGGGTCAGGACATTGTGCCGTTTTATTGCGACGATGACGAGCTGGCTGCGGAAATTAGCGCGGCAGGCGACGCCACCCGCGACCCGCTGTGGCGAATGCCTTTTTGGGAGCCATACGAAAACCTGATCGAGCCAAAAACGGCTGATTTGGACAACGCGCCCAAGGGCGGATTTGCCGGATCGATCACGGCGGGCCTGTTTCTGCGCCGGTTCGTGGAAAACGCCGAACAATTCGCGCATTTTGACATTTATGGCTGGTCAACCGTCGATACGCCGTCACAACCTGTTGGTGGTGCGTTTCAGGGTGCCCGCGCCCTGTTTGAAGTGATCTCCAACTTCGGTAAACGATAATGCCCCGTCGCGCGGATTGTGCTGATTCTGACGTTCACGGCCAGGACTTGCAGGTGACCGCACCAGTGGCCGATTTACTGCGCTCACCGGAGGGTGGGATCGAACGTCAGGTTTTATTCGGTCACGAATTCAGGGTGTTCGAAACCAAAGCGCGCGACGGTTTTGCTTGTGGGCAAGTCAAAAGCGATGGATATATGGGGTATGTTGATCGCTCGGCGCTTGGTCCGGTCCATGCGGTGACCCACAAAATTACCGCGCTATCCACGCATCTTTATTCGCTCCCTGACATGAAATCGCCGACACACGGAAATCTACCATTTGCAGCAAGGATAAACGTCATCGCGCAGTCGGGTGATTATTTAACCCTGTTTGGCGGGCGGTACGTGCCGCGACAGCATGTCGGGACGATAGATACGTTTGAAGACGACTATGTACGTGTAATGGAAAATTTTCTGGGCATACCGTATCTTTGGGGTGGAAACAGCACGCGGGGGATGGATTGCTCGGGTGCGGTACAGCTGGCGCTGCAAGCCTGCAACACACCCTGTCCACGTAACAGCCACAAACAGGAAGAAAGCCTTGGGCGGCAATTGGAGCCCGGTGCCGGGCTTCAGCGCGGTGACCTGATTTTCTGGAAGGGACACGTTGGGGTGATGGTCGACGACAGCAACATTATTCACGCCAACGCCACGCATATGGCCGTCGCTCTTGAACCCCTTGATATTGCCTCTAAGCGCATCGCCGCCACGCAAACCGGCGACATTACATCAATTAGACGGGTGCCTCTAAGTGGGGTTAGTCAACCAGTCTGATCATTTTTTTCTCAAGCACGCTTAGAACTTTTTTCAGATCATTGCCGCGCCGCAAAATACGGCTATCGCGTCCCACGACCGAATATTGGCCCTGCTTTTGCTTTGATTTCGGATGTTTTTCGATCCGGTAAACCGGATGTTCCGCCGTATGTCGAAATATCGAAAAAACGGCAAAGTCGGTTAACATGGAAATACCGTAGTCGCGCCATTCGCCAGCGGCCACTTGCCGACCGTAAACCGACAGGATCAAAGCAAGTTCAAGACGGTGAAAACTGACCGGCAAAGGTGTTGCGTTTCGGGTGCCTGTACGGTGAAGATTTTCCACGTTCATAGCGCATTCTGGCGTGGATTAATCCGCCGATCAACCCTTACCAATTTTGGGCGCGAAAATGCCCTGAAATTATCATTTTCTCCCCAATTTGCTGCCGCGATTGACCGTCATATCTTCTCTTGTAGCGAGCGAAGGCTCACCCCGGTGTTGCGGTTATCAGCCCCCACCCAGATCCGTGACACCGGGGGCTGCAAAGAGAAGAACTGGGCCCCCGCGTCAAACCGGGGGCTTTTTTTGTCGAATGCAAGAGATCAGGGCGGTTGCAGATGCGCGTTCGCCCAAAACTGGTCCTCCAACGCGCGGATTGCGCCGTCAGCCACATCGCTGTTGGATTCTCTGGTTACCCGCCGTAGCCTGTACCGGGAATGCACTGGGGGCCAACGAATGCGCGATTTTCAACTACCGGGCCGGTCGTCCGTATTTGCAGTCAATGGAATGTGCGCAACATCGCATCCACTCGCAGCGAAAGTAGCTGTTCAAATTCTGGAATCCGGCGGTAACGCCGTCGACGCCGCCATCGCCGCTGCCGCGCTATTGGGCATTTGCGAGCCTCATATGTGCGGGATAGGCGGTGACTGCTTTGTCCTGATAAAGCCCAAGGGTACCGAAAGGATCGTCGCCCTGAACGGTTCAGGGCGTGCTTCCGCCGCCAGCGACGCCGGGATTCTGCGAGATCAAGGCAAAAAATTTATAGATATCAAGTCGATAGACTCTGTGACGATTCCCGGAGCCGTCGACGCGTTCTGCCGTTTGTCGGAAGACTGGGGGCAAATTGGTCTTAAGGCCAGCCTCGCGCCCGCGATTCATTATGCCACGAAAGGCGTGCCTGTGGGTGCGCGTGCAGCTTTTGACTGGGTCAACAATTCGGAAAGGCTGCAAGGTGTTGCGCGCGGATATTTTCTATTTGACGGCGCGCCTCCGCGACCGGGTGCGGTTTTTCGCGCCCCTGCTCACGCCAAAGCACTGCAAAAAATCGCACTGGAAGGGCGGCGAGGATTTTATGAGGGCGCTGTCGCGGACGACATGGTCAAATCGCTGCAAGCTATGGGCGGTGTTCACACGCTAGACGATTTCGCGGCCACCAACAGTGTTTACGTTGACCCTATCAGCGGTTTTTACCGCGATATCGAACTGGTCGAACATCCACCCAACGGGCAGGGCGCAACGGCGATCCTGATGAACAATATACTGCAGAATTTTGACCTTGCAGCGCTCGACCCAACCGGCGCGCAACGTGCCCATCTGGAAGCAGAGGCCACCAAGCTGGCGATGGACGCCCGCGACCGGTTCATTGCCGATTTTGATTATACCAGCAGGCTGGAGCATATGACCGCCCAGGAAACCGGAACCGCCCTGGCGGCGCTGATCAATCCCAGGCAAGCGAATCAGGACGCTCGGATTATGTCGCAATCCGTCCATAAAGACACGTCTTTGCTAACAGTCGTTGACAAGGATCAGATGGCTGTTTCGTTGATATATTCACTTTTCCATGGGTTTGGATCAGGGCTCGCTTCGGACAAATATGGCATTGCATTTCAAAACCGCGGTGCCGGATTTACGCTGGAGTCCGGCCACCCGAACGAGCTGAAGGGCGGAAAACGACCGCTGCATACAATCATCCCGGCGATGCTTAAAAGCAAAGACAAGACGTTCATGCCGTTCGGTGTCATGGGGGGTGCCTATCAACCGACCGGACATTCCCACGTTATCAGCAACATGGTGGATTTCGGGATGCACCCGCAGGCCGCAATCGACGCTCCACGGTGCTTTGCTGTCGATGGTGAACTGCAGGTCGAACGTGGTTATTCCGACGACGTGCGGTCCAAATTGTCGGATATGGGGCACAACGTTGTCGTGCCGCTGAAACCACTGGGAGGTGCTCAGGCCATTCTGATTGATTACGACAATGGTGTTCTTGAAGGTGCCTCAGATGCGCGCAAAGACGGCTGTGCGCTGGGCTACTAAAGCATTTCGCGTTATCAGTGCAGGCGGGTTTCCAAATCGTACTTGCCGTCGCGCATCTGATTGAACATCGCGTGTACCTCCGGATGGCCAACGGGTTTGCCGCTGTCATCCAGTATCAGATTTTGTTCCGACACATAGGCCACGTAATAGGAATCGTCGTTCTCAGCCAGCAAATGATAATAGGGCTGTTCCTTTTTGGGCCTGATTTTCTTAGGAATTGCTGCCCACCATTCTTCGGAATTGCCGAATTCGGCGTCCACGTCAAAAACCACGCCGCGGAATGGAAAATTCTTGTGGCGGACCACCTGTCCGACGTTGTATTTAGCTTTGGCAATCAACATTTCAAAAACTACCCCCGAACCTATTATCTATAAGGCAGCTTGGAATCTGTCCACCAATCGGGTTCTGTTTCGGAGATTTTTACCGGAAACAATTGCTGTGCAATGTTCACCAATCCGCAACGGGGATGGCGTGAGAGATCGGCCAGCCTGTGGATACATCCGGTTGTTATATGATTTTCAGGTCTCTAGGCGAATCGGCCATCTGAATAAGTTTTTGCGCGACCGGTATCTTTTAGTCGTCCGGGACGGGCACCTGTTGCATTTTCGCACTACGGGTTGGCCCACCGGAGAATCAAACCACCGGAATATGATTTGGCGATCTCTGTAAAACCTGTATTATAAAGCTACGAAAAACAGGCATTTCTTACATGAAAACCCTTTGGCACGCGTCGGTATTTCTTTGGCTCGCGGCTTGCTCTGCCGCCGTACAGCCGCCACCGTCCAATCTCAACGATGCCTGTGTGATTAAATCGGAGCGGCCAAAGTGGTTCAAAGCCATGAACCATGTGCAGAAAAAATGGCAGGTGCCGGTCTTTGTACAACTGGCAACGATTTATCAGGAAAGCAAATTTGTCGGCCGCGCCCGAACGCCGCTGGCTTTTCGCATGGGGGTGATCCCCATGGGCCGGAATTCGTCAGCTTACGGTTATTCACAGGCCATCGACAGCACGTGGAAATGGTACAAGCGCGACACCGGAAATCGCAGTGCCAAAAGGGATAGCTTTCCTGACGCTGTCGATTTTATGGGTTGGTATATGGATCAGTCGTATCAGCGGCTTGGTATTTCCAAATCCAGCGCGCGCAAACAATATCTGGCCTATCACGACGGCCACACGGGTTATCGGCGTGGCACGTACCGGCGCAAGGCGTGGTTGTTGCGAATTTCCAAAGAGGTGGCGGCGCGGGCAAAACTATACGAGGAACAGCTGGTAACGTGCCCCTGACGCGGTTTCAGAAATCTGGTTGAGAATTCTGAATCTCGAGCGGTACACTGAACAATGACGAACCCAATTTCAGGCCCACTACCATTTCGCCCAGTATCACGGTGGTCTGACTTCCGGCTTCGTCGGTAATTACCCACTGGCGCAGTTCTACCGGATCGCCGGTAAAAACCAGATCAATATGGCCGATTTCCGGGTGATCGGGATCCTGCGCCGTGATTGTCGTTGTGGTTCCATCGCTAACGTGGCCTGTGATCATGTTAGCGACATTCAAATCCACTTTGCGTTGGAGAATCACCGACAGCGGTGTTTGTTTCAGCGGAAACTGCTGCGGCGGCTGGTTGGATTTTTTGTCAAAAATCGCGACAGTACCGCCACCGGCAAGCACCAAAGCCGGGTCAGGCGGATCGTATTCAAACCGCACGCGGCCGGGGCGGTGGATATAGATCACACCGGTTGAAATGGTGCCATCCGGGTTGATTTGGGTAAACCGGCCTTTTGCCGTGACCAGATCATTCAGATACGTCGACAGGGCATTCAGCGACACAGGTTGACCCGCAACTGGCCAGGCCAGAAAGACCATCAGAATCAAATTTGTCGCAAAGTGTTTCATGGCTCTACCATAGCTGGCCATCGTGGATGATTAAAACAAGGACGTTCAATTCACAGCGATTAATTTGACTCGGGCACCAAAATCTCGCGTTTGCCAACATGATTGGCTGGACTGACAAGCTGAGAGTCCTCCATCTGCTCAACCAATCGCGCCGCTTTATTGTAGCCAATCGCCAGTTTTCGTTGAATATAGGACGTTGAACACTTGCGGTCCCGCAGCACAATAGCCACGGCCTCGTCGTATAGTTCGTCCTCTGAATTGCCGCTGCTCAGTCCCAACACCTGATCTATGTTGTTACCTTTGTCGTCCTCTGGTCCCTCGATAACGCCGGACACATAGTGGGGTGCGCCAAAGCTTTTCAGGTGGTTGACGACGTCTTCGACTTCTTCGTCAGATACAAACGGTCCATGGACACGTGTGATTTTTCCTCCGCCTGACATATAAAGCATATCACCGGCTCCCAATAGCTGTTCGGCGCCCATTTCCCCCAAAATGGTTCTGCTGTCGATCTTGCTGGTAACCTGAAAACTGATACGGGTTGGAAAATTGGCTTTGATCGTACCGGTGATTACGTCGACCGATGGCCGCTGCGTTGCCATGATCAGATGAATGCCGCTCGCGCGCGCCATCTGTGCCAGTCTTTGAATGCACGCTTCGATTTCTTTGCCGGCCACCATCATCAAGTCGGCCATCTCATCGACCACCACCACGATATAGGGCATTGGTTCGGGTGCAAATTCCTCGGTTTCGAAAACGGGATCGCCGGTTTCGTCATCAAATCCAGTCTGAACGGTGCGCTTGAACATTTCGTTTTTCGAAAGCGCGTCTTTGACCCGCGAATTGTAGCCATCGATATTGCGAACGCCCATTTTGGACATCTTGCGGTAGCGTTCTTCCATTTCACCAACCACCCACTTCAGGGCGACAACCGCCTTTTTGGGGTCGGTTACGACAGGGGATAAAAGATGCGGAATGCCATCGTAGACCGACAATTCCAGCATTTTGGGATCGATCATGATCATTCTGCATTCTTCGGGCGACAATTTGTAAAGCAGCGACAGGATCATCGTGTTGATCGCCACCGATTTACCCGAACCCGTGGTTCCCGCAATCAGTAAGTGGGGCATTTTCGCCAGATTAACGACGACAGGGTCGCCGCCGATATTCTTGCCCAGTGCCAGCGGCAGCTTTTGCGTGGAATCGCCGAAATCCCGTGTTGCCAGTATTTCACGCAACAAGACCTTTTCGCGCACAGAATTGGGCAGCTCAATTCCAATGATAGAGCGGCCGGGAACCGTCGAAACCCGCGCCGACAACGCCGACATAGAGCGCGCGATATCGTCGGCCAAACCGATCACACGGCTGGCTTTCAGACCCGGTGCCGGTTCCAATTCGTACATGGTGACAACGGGGCCCGGGCTTACCGAAACGATGTCACCTTTGACCCCGTAATCGTCCAGAACGTTTTCCAACATACGCGCGTTTTCTTCCAAAGCTTCGTCCGACAGATGATGTCGCACAATGTTGATTGGATTGGACAGCAGGTTTAGCGGCGGGAATTCGTACTTTTCCATCAATTCTTCCAACGCTAACGAGGGCTGTGCTTCGCTTTGGGCTTGTTGGCTGGCAGAACTGCCCTTTCTTGAGCGGTGATTTACTCTGGCGTGGCTCTCAGGCGTAGGCTGAAGAAATTCCGAATTCTCAGGTAATTCACTGTGAAATATGTTCGAAGTTTCGTCCGAGTCGTCGTCAATCGCCTCAAGAGGTGGTTCAGTCCGCCCAATTTCCAAGGGCTGTTTTTGTGACAGCGTACGGCTTCTGATCGCCTCTGTTATACGCGTGCGGATTTTATCCTTGCTGGGTGGCGCGGGTGCCGGTGCGGTCAAAACCGGTTCGACCAATTCGCTTTGCGGTGTTTTTGCAAACAGACGTGGGACGCGGCGTACAAATGTATTGCTACCGGCGGGCGATTCCGACGGAAGCCGCCGCGGCAACAGCGTCGTGTCTTCAAAATTTTGCATGACCTGATTTCGTGCCACTTTCATATTTTTGTGGTGCATATGGGCGGCCACCGCGCCGCGCATTGCCCTTACGCCCGTGAATCTCAGCAAAGCCACGATTGACGCATAGCTCAGGATAAATCCGACCAGCAGATAGCGACCGATGCCGCGCAGTTCACCGCCACTGACTCCGACGACAAAGCCAAACATAAACACAAACACGATCCCGAAAATTAACGTCAGCAGATTGAGCATGATGCCCACGTCAACTGGCATGAGTTCCAGCAAAGTGGTCAGGGCCGTATCACCGAACAGCCCCCCCAGGCCGAAACTGTGGCTCCAGCCTTCGGTTGGCGCGTGGGTCGAGGCAAAAAGCGCCAGAAAAGCAATGGCTATCGGCGTGAAAATGATCCGGCTGAACACGCGGTCGTCGCCCATGTGGAAGATGTATCTGACCCCCCAAAGCAGCAGTATACCCGCGATCCCCCAAGCGGCGGCCCCGATCGTCACGAACAGGGGGCTTGCCAAGGACGCGCCGAACCGGCCGAGCATATTTTGCACCGGTGCGTTAGTCGAGCTAAGCCAGCTGGGATCTTCGGGCACGTAAGATGCAAGCATCATGCTGTAGAGTACCCCGACGGTCAGCAGTGCAATGCCCAGCAATTCCTTGCCGCGTTTCTCGACCGCTGCCTGTATATGACTGTCCAATAAAGGGTCTCTGTGTCTTACCTGATACGCCATTAATCGCCTGTCCTGTCAGTATACACAGTCACGGATCGACTGAAGTCCGCGCTGCATTTCTTGAGTAGGGGCCACAAGGGCCACCCTGATATAGTTGTCACCCGGATTAACGCCGGTAACGCTGCGGCTTAGAAAAGCGCCAGGAAGCACCTTGACCCCGGTCTCCACCCACAGTTTGAGCGCCGCTTCAATCCCGTTGGTCACACGCAGCCACAAAAAGAACCCTGCCTTCGGGCTATTGTATGCGTTGCATCCGTCGAATACGCGGTCAGCGATATTGTATTTCTCGATATAAACCGCACGGCTTTGTGCCACATGGTGTTCGTCCGCCCATGCCCGCACAGCCACGTGTTGCAGTGGCAGCGGCAGCGGCGCGCCGGCATAAGATCGCAACTGTTTGATTTTGTTCACAGCTTTGGGTCCACCGGCCAAAAAACCGCTGCGCAACCCCGGGAGGTTCGAGCGTTTCGACAGCGAGTGAAACGCAACGACCCGTTCTGGATCTCCATTGAGCGCGTGGTTCACCTCCAATATGCCGGGCGGCGCTATATCGCGGTAAATTTCGGAGTAGCATTCGTCTGCAAAGATCAGAAAGTCGTGCTGCATGGCCAGATTGATCAGGCGGGACCAATAGGCTTTGTCAGCGACAGCGCCTTGCGGGTTGGACGGTGAACACAAATAGACAATCGCCGTTTGATCCAATGTTTCCTGCGACAGCGCATCAAAATCCGGCAAGAACCCGGTTTCGGGCGGGCAATTCAAAAACACCGGATTTGCATCAACCGCAGCTGCGGCGACGGCGTAGACCTGATAAAACGGATTGGGGATCAGCACGTTGACCGGTTTGCCGTTTTTGCGCTGAGGACACAGCGCGACGCAGGCATTGAACAACCCTTCGCGGGTGCCGTTCAGCGCCACGACCTGAGTTTGAGGATCTATCTGAACGCCGTACCGTCTGTGAAGCCACATCGAAATTTGCGCGCGTAATTCAGGTGAACCGTCGTTTGGCGGGTATTTTGCAAAACCCGCAATATTATTGGCGATTTCTTCGGACACAAAACCGGGTGCGTCGTGTTTAGGCTCGCCGATTGACATGGCAATTTCTGGACCGCCCGGTGAATGGCCGTCCAAAAGCGTGCTCAGACGCGCAAACGCATAGTCAGGCAGGTCCGAAAACCGCTGGGGGAACTGCATCGTGGCCTCAATCGTACGGGGTCTAAGTGCCCTGTTTGAAAGCATATTAACCGCAATATTGGTTTCGGTCCAGCGCGGTGTTCAACGAATTATATAGGTAATTCGGTTGTGTCTTTTATGTTTTCCATCACGAAACTCGCAGAGACATTGGCAATTGGCAGCTTGGCGATCAGACGCTGATAAAAGCGGTCATACGCCCGTACATCCCTGACGTGCACCCGCAGCAGGTAATCCAATTCGCCCGACATGCGGTACGCGCCGGATATTTCCGGCATTTCGCGTACTGCCTTGCGAAACCGCTCAAGCCATTCCGGATCGTGATTGTCGGTGCGCACCAGCACCGCAACGCTTTGCGCCAAATCAACCGATTCGGGATCAATGATCGCTACGCGACGTGCAATAATACCGTCGCCTTCCAGACGCTTGATCCGCCGCCAACAGGCATTGCGCGACAGGTGTACCGCTTCTGCCACGGCATCGACCGAAAGCGTGGCATCTTTTTGCAACAAACGCAGTATCGAACGGTCTAAATCGTCAAGCATTTGGCTCATACATGAAATGATATCCCAAAATTGGCAGAAATAAAAGATTTTTTGGGACGTATGAATTCCGGATTTCGGTTAACATCGACCCAGCAAAAAGGATGAAGCACATGTTCCAGCGCCTGTTTATAAACCACCCCCAAAGCGTTCAAGAAACCTACCTGCAGCACTTGGCTTTCGCAGCCGGATTTTCGGTGCTACTGCTGGCGGCGGGTTTTGCGGCAATGATCCACGCAATTATTCCGGCATTGTTTGAAACCACGGCCAGCCGGATAATTGCCAAACTGTATCACCGCACCCACAACCGGGGTGCCGAAGGTTCAGCGTAGCACCGTTTCCACCGCCGCGCCCAAACGCAACAACGCCCGCTCGCCATAAGGCGGAGTGACCATCATAAGACCCGTCGATGGCACGCCCGTAGGCACACTTAGCGCAGCCGCCCCCATCAAATTGCCCACGCGGGTATTGTTCAGCGCCAGCAGGTTTTCGCTGACGTAATAGTCGTGATCATTAGCCAGCCGCTCCATGTTGGGGGGCATGATACACGAGGACGGCATGATGACGGCGTCGTAACCGATGGTGGCCGCGAAATAATCTCTGCGAAGTTCGCGCAGCCGGTGCCAAGCCTGCACATAATCCACGCCACTGAAACTGCCACCGGCACGAAAGCGCCCCAGTATTTCGTGGAACATCAGATCGGGGTTGGCTTCGATCACGTCACGCCAGCGACCGTAAGCGTCAACTGTAAACAGGCAACCCGCCAACGCCATTGCGTCGTCGACGGCATTTATTGTGGTGCTGTCAACAATTGCGCCCGCCTGTTTCAGTTTTTCCACCGACGCCTCAAATCCGGCACGCGGTGTTTCGCGGAGATTTTCCAGCCCGACGTTTTCCAAAATCAAAAAACGTCGCCCTCTTAGCGTGCTGTTGGCAGTATCGGCAACCGGTTCACCCGAAAGCGCGGCCAGCAAATGCGCGGCGTCCTCAACCGACCGGCACAAGGGACCAACCGTGTCAAACGTGCTGCACAAGGGGACAACCCCGTTGAGCGACAAAAATCCATGCGTGGTTTTCAACCCCACCAGATCATTCCACGCCGACGGGATGCGCACCGATCCGCCGGTGTCCGATCCGATAGCCCCCGCCGCCAGCCCAAAGGCCACCGACGCTGCAGCCCCCGACGAAGAACCCCCCGAAACGGCCTCGCTGTCGTTCACGCAGGGCGGCGAGGCTGTCACCGGATTGTAACCAAGGCCAGAGAACGCCAGTTCCGACATATGTGTCTTACCCAGACAAACCAGCCCCGCGCACGTCGCGTTGTCCAAAACATCGGCGTCCCTGTCTGGCACGCGATCCTTGAGGTATGCCGATCCCGCCTCGGTGGCTGAACCTGCCGTGTCAAACAGGTCTTTCCACGATATCGGCACCCCGTCGAGCAACCCGCGTCGCTGACCTGATTTGGCGCGGCCAGCAGCGGATTTGGCTTCGGCCAGGGCGCGGGTTTCGGTCAGTCGCGCGTATATGCGGTCATTCAGCGGATGCTTTTTGATGGCGTCCAGATAGGCGTGCGTCAAATCAACCGGATCAATTTCGCCCGCCGCGATCCCGCGACCCAGATCGCAGGCTGTTGCGGTTAACCATTGCTTTGACATCGACACACCTCTTGTTGTGCGAAAAGGTAGCGACGCATTCGACAATGGACAATCCCGTTTTAACATTCATATTCAACCTATGACGATCACATGCGACATCGCGATCATTGGCGGCGGGCTCAACGGTCCGGCGCTGGCGCTGGCGCTGGCGAAAACCGGCCTGAGTATTTCGATTATCGATAGTATTCCACGCCCAAAGCGCGCGGCGCGTGATTTTGACGGGCGCGCCTATGCGCTGTCGCTGGCTACACGACGCATGTTGCAGGCGCTTGGAGTCTGGACCGATGTGGCCGCGCACAGCCAGCCAATCCTTGACATCGTCGCCAGTGACGGTCGCCCGGGCGAAGGTGCTGCGCCATGGTTCCTGCATTTCGATCACCGCGAATTGGAAGAAGGCCCCATGGGCCATATGGTCGAAGATCGTTTTCTGCGCCCCGCGCTGCTGGACGCTTTGGACGCGCACCGCAACATCCGACAATTGTCCGGCAAAACCGTTTCCAGCCAAAATATCGCCAGCGATCACGTGGACCTGACGTTGGACGGCGCAGAAGACATTAATGCCAAATTGGCCGTTGGGTGCGATGGCCGTCACAGCGCCACGGCACGGCGCAGCGGAATTGCGCGCATGGGCTGGGGATACGATCAAACGGCGCTGGTTTGCGCCGTGGCGCATGAAAAACCGCACCTTGGGGTTGCGCATCAGTTTTTTGCCCCGTCTGGCCCACTGGGAATACTGCCTTTGCCCGGGAACCGGTCTTCGATTGTCTGGGTCGAATCATGCGAACGCGCAGCTGAAGTCGCGCAATTGCCCGACGGCGAATTTGTTGAGGCATTGAAGCCGGTATTCGGAGAGTTTCTGGGCGATATCACCCTGGACGGCACGCGGTTCACCTATCCGTTGCAGCTGTCTCTTGCGCGCAGATTTGTGGCGGACCGTGTGGCGCTTGTTGGCGACGCCGCCCACGGTATCCACCCGCTGGCAGGTCAAGGCCTTAATATAGGACTGCGCGATGTGGCGGCGCTGGCAGAGGTCATTGTGACCGCTATTCGCCGCGGCGAGGATTTCGCCGCTGCCGATGTGCTTGCACGATACCAACAATGGCGGCGCTTTGACGTCACAAGCATGGCCGCAGCCACCGACGGCATTAACCGGCTGTTTTCAAATGATAATACGCCGATTAGGTGGGGACGCGATCTGGGCCTTGGGATGTTCAACAAATGGCCAGGCGCGCGACGTGCGCTAATGCGCAGCGCTGCAGGACTAACCGGTGATCTGCCGATGCTGCTGCAGGGTCGGCAAATCTAGGCCGTCTCGATTTCGCGCGCTTCATCGACCAACATGATCGGTATGCCGCCGCGTATGGGAAATGCAAGTCCGGCATTGCGCGAGATCACTTCACCGGCCTTTTTGTCGTATTCCAGTGGACCGTGGGTTACGGGGCACACCAGCGCCTCTAATACTTTTGCATCAATCCCGATGTCTGTCCCGCTCATTGCAATTTGCTTTCGACGCCACCACTGATCGTCGCGAATTCGATCAGCGCGGTCAGCACTTCGCGCCGTGCAATCAAATTGGGCGCCTCCAACAGCGCCTGTTTATCCTCGACATCGAACGGGCACAGCATCGACAGCGAATTCACCAGCATTTCGTCCTTGGCCTTGCTCAGGTTCGCGGGGCCGCTCGAAAATCCGGCGACATTGAAATAAAGCTTCAGTTTTCTAAAGAACGCCGCGCGATCCAGCCCCGCGTCCTCTTCAGGCTTGCCGAGGTCGCGCACATATCCGGCCCAATTAACCTCTCCGCGCAAATAGGGTGTAAATCCGTCGTCAGAGGACATCAGACGAAACCGGGACGCGCCGGTCAGCGTGATCATACACGTGCCGTCCTCTTTTTCGGAAAATGTCGTGACCCGACCAGCGCACCCGATTGAATGCAGTTTCCTATCTTCGCCAAAGTCGGTTGGCACAGGCTGAATCATACCAATCAGGCGATTCGGAGTCTTTAGCACGTCCTCTAGCATGGCAAGATAACGCGGCTCGAAAATGTTCAGTGGCAACCGTGTGCGCGGCAACAAAAGCGCCCCGGGCAAAGGAAAGACCGGAATGGACGGGGGCAAGTCAGCCGGCATAAACATAGCTGCACCCTAGCGCATAACGCCGCTCAGGAAAAGATCATCGAAGACAGTTTGCGTCGCCCGTTCAAAACCAGCGGGTCCTCAGGTTTGAGCGCCGCAAATACTTTGAACAACTGCTCCTTGGCCGCGCCGTCATTCCATTCGCGATCCCGCCTGAACAGCTCTAAGAGTTGATCAATTGCACCAGCCGCGTCGCCCGTCGCCATGAGCGCGGTCGCCAATTCCAACCTTACGCTATGGTCGTCGGGCGATAAATCCAGAGATTTTCGCAAATCATCCACCGGTCCGGCGTCCGTGGCCTGTGCCTGAATTTCGATCTGGGCTTTCACAGCCAGAAATTCGGGTTTTTGTGCGATCTCGTCGCTTGCGGCATCTAACAAAGCCTGTGCTTGATCCAATTGCCCGACAGCCAGATGAGACCGGACCAATCCCGCATAGGCCGCCGCGTTGGCCGGTTCTTCAGCCAATACCGATGAAAATATTTGCGCAGCGTCCGCCGCCGCGCCTTCGGCAATCATTTGCTCGGCCATTTCAAGCGCTTCGCCAAGCCCACCGTCGCCGCCCAAAGCAGCGGCTTTTTCGACAAACGCCTTTATCTGCGCCGGAGTCTGGTTTCCCATAAACCCGTCAACCGGCTGGCCCTGATCAAAGGCAAAAACTGCGGGAATCGATTGTACACGCATCTGAGTCGCAATCTGCGGATTCTCGTCGATGTTGATCTTGACCATGCGCACACGCCCACGCGCCGCCCGAACGGCCGCTTCCAATGCCGGTCCCAAAGCCTTGCACGGTTCGCACCAGGGTGCCCAAAAATCCACTATGACCGGTGTTTCTTTGCTGGCTTCAACAACGTCCGCCATGAATGTGGCTTCGGAACTGTCGATCACCAGATCGGTTGGTGCGGGTGCGTTGTCAGAATCCATTCCCAGCATGATATCTCCTTGGGGCCATTGTCGGGCTGTTCCCGCGCCTTGTGCCCATCAAAGCTGCGGGGCGCAAGTGCGTCACAAATCAAATGTCGCGAATACCGGTGCATGGTCAGATGGTTTATCCCAGCCGCGTGCGTCGCGCAGAATTCGGCTGGAATGACCCGAACCGGCAATATCGCCGGTGGCCCAAATATGATCCAGCCGCCGGCCCTTGTCCGCCACATCCCAATCACGGGCGCGGTACGACCACCACGAAAACAGAGGTCCGTTTGGAATATCGTTGCGGGTCACGTCGTTCCAACCACCGGAATCCATGACTTCGGCCAAATGCGCGACCTCGATCGGCGTGTGCGACACCACTTTCAGCAGCTTTTTGTGATCCCAGACGTCGTCTTCGCGCGGTGCGATATTTAAGTCACCCACCAAAATCGACCGCTTGGGCTGATTGGCCTGAAATTCGTCGCGCATGTCGGTCAGGTAATCCAGTTTTTGTCCAAACTTTTCGTTGACGTCGCGGTCAGCCATATCACCGCCCGCGGGCACGTAATGATTGTGAATGATCACGTCGCTTTCCAATTGCACCGCAACGTGACGCGCGTGGCCCAGATTGGCAAAATCGTGCTGGGGTAACGCGCGCATAGGTAGTTTGGACAGGATCAACACGCCGTTGTATCCCTTTTGCCCGCTGGCGACCATATGCGGATATCCAAGTGCGGCAAATCCCTCGGTCGGGATTTTGTCCACTGGCGATTTGCATTCCTGAAGGCAGAGTACATCAGGCGCCTGTTCTTTAAGCAATTTCAACACGATAGGTTCCCGAAGCCGAACGGAGTTTATGTTCCAGGTACACAGTGTGAAAGACATTGAAGGCTCATTTATTGTTGGGTTTGGTGCAGATTAGGCAATGGCCGCAAAGACCTCAACACGTCATGGTCATCAATGTATTGCAGCGAAAAAAATGACCCGACGAAATCGCCGGGTCAGTTCAACAGGGAGATTGTGCCTTAACCCAGGCACGGGGATCACGTCAGGCAACCAGCCGATAGCCGCCGCTTTCAGTCACCAACAATTGCGCGTTTGATGGATCGGGTTCGATTTTCTGGCGCAGACGATAAATATGGGTTTCCAGAGTATGCGTTGTAACCCCGGCGTTATAGCCCCAGACTTCGTGCAGCAGCACGTCGCGCGCCACCACGCCATCGGTGGCGCGGTACAGGAATTTCAGGATATTCGTCTCTTTCTCGGTCAGCCGGATTTTCTTTTCGTCGTCGGTCAACAGCATTTTCGTCGCCGGTTTGAACGTATAGGGCCCTAATTGGAAAACAGCGTCTTCGGATTGTTCGTGCTGGCGCAGTTGCGCCCGAATACGTGCCAACAGCACGGAAAATTTGAATGGCTTGGAGACATAATCATTGGCTCCGGCGTCCAGCCCCAAAATCGTGTCGGCGTCCGAATCATGGCCCGTCAGCATGATCACCGGGCATTTGACGTTTTGTTTGCGCATCAGGCGGCACAACTCGCGGCCATCCATGTCGGGCAGTCCCACATCCAGAATGACCAGATCGTAAATGGCCTCTTTGGCGCGTTCGAGACCTCCCGCACCGGTATCGGCCTCAAAGACATCAAATTCCTCGGTCAGTACCAGTTGATCGGCCAAAGCTTCGCGAAAATCCCCATCGTCGTCGACCATCAAAATCTTTTTGACATTGCCCATTTCAGGCCCTCCAGTTTGCATCTGCGTTAGACTTGTGCTTGGAAACAGGTTTAGGCAAGGTTTCTTGCAAAAGCTTCACAGCCTCGTGTCAAATTGGTGCCCTATGTTTCACATTTGCGTCCCAGAGGTTATAGGCAGGGGCTGATTTGTTACAAAGGACGACGCACATGGGTTTGCGCCCCGACACGGCGGAAAGACTGGCGCGATTGCGCGGCGATCTGCGCATGGGCGTGCCGGTCGTATTGTCCGGAGGCGGGGAGTCCGTATTGGTGCTGGCGGTCGAATCCATGTCCGAAGAGCGGTTCAATGAAATTTGTCGCCACAGCCAACCCAGTTTGGCTATCACCGCAAGACGCGCTGAAACGCTGCATGCGCGCGCTTATGACGGGGATCTCGCGCGTCTGAAATTGCCGGATGACGCCTCTTTTATCTGGTGCAAAAGCGTGGTCGATCCCGCGCGTGATATGGATCAGCCGATGAAAGGACCGTTTCACTCACTCCGGGACGGAAATGCGGAATTGCACCGTGCAGCGATCGCCTTGTGCAAACAGGCGCGGCTTTTGCCCGCTGCGTTGGTGGCGCAAATTTCCGACGGGCGGGGGCTGAGCGCCGACAATGAGCTCAACTGGTTTGAAATAACCGACGCGGATGGCGTCAGTCCCGTGTCAAGCTCCATGCAATTGGTGGCTGCCGCCAAACTTCCGCTGGAAGTAGCCGAGGCCGGGAAACTTCATGTTTTTCGCCCGCAGGACGGCGGCGAGGAACATTATGCCGTTGAGATCGGCCAACCACCGCGACAAAAACCGGTGCTGGCGCGACTGCATTCTGCCTGTTTCACCGGCGACCTGATTGGTTCGTTGAAATGTGACTGCGGTGCCCAATTGCGCGCGGCGCTTGGTCAGATTGGCAACGAGGGGTCCGGCGTGCTGCTGTATCTGAATCAAGAGGGTCGCGGTATCGGGCTGGCCAATAAAATGCGTGCCTATTCGCTGCAAAATCAAGGATTTGACACCGTCGAGGCGAACCATCGGTTGGGATTTGAAGACGACGAACGCGACCTGCGAATTGGTGCGGAACTGTTGAAATCGCTGGGTTTTACCGCAACGCGGTTGATGACCAACAACCCCAGAAAAGTTGAAATGATGGGCAAGGCCGGCATCGAGGTGATCGAACGCGTGCCTTTGATTGTTGGTGAAAACCGGCACAACGCCGCCTATCTGGCAACCAAGGCCGCCAAAAGCGGGCACCTTCTGTGACACCGCGCGATCTGGTGGTGACGCGGTGGGGTGCGCGCTATCTGGGGCGCGATATCGCGTGTGCGGTCGGGCGCGGCGGGATCACTCACACCAAGCACGAGGGCGACAGCGCGACTCCGGCGGGTGTCTTTCACATGTACGATTTTGTGTCTTACTATCGTCCGGATCGGTATGCGGGCGCGCTGGGTCAGCCATTGCGGCGCAATTTTATTTGGTCGGACGACCAGCATGACCCGGGCTATAATCGATTGGGAATTCTGACCGACAACCGACGCTGCCGCTACAGTCACGAACGACTGTGGCGGGGTGATGGACTTTATGACCTGATAATCGACATCGGTTATAACGCCAACCCCGCCCAATCCGGCAAAGGCAGCGCTATTTTCATTCACAGATGGCGTAAACCGCGCCACCCGACCGAAGGCTGCATAGCGTTTTCAAATACCGACTTGCATTGGATTGTCGAGCGGATGAACTGGTGCGACCGGCTGATAATTCGTTAACTCTCGCGCGCCCCGAATATCGCCGACCCCACGCGTACGTGCGTGGCGCCAAAGGCGATTGCGGTTTCGAAATCACTGCTCATGCCCATTGACAGGTTGCTTAATCCATTGCGCGCTGCGATTTTGGCCAACAGAGCAAAGTGCAGCGCTGGTTCCTCGTTTACAGGCGGGATCACCATCAGCCCGCCGATGGGTAAATCCATAGCGCGACACGCGGCGATAAAACCGTCCGCCTGCTCTGGAATGACGCCGGCTTTTTGCGGCTCTTCGCCGGTATTGACCTGAATGAACAACTGTGGAGATTTTCCGCGCGCCTGAATTTCACTTGCCAGTTTTCCGGCCAATTTGAGGCGGTCAATAGTGTGAATGGCATCAAATAAATCGAGCGCGTGGCGCAATTTGTTGGTCTGCAACGGGCCGATCAGATGCAGTTCAATTCCGGGATAATCCGCACGAAACGCCGGCCATTTTCCTGCGGCTTCCTGAACCTGGTTTTCACCAAAGCAAAGCTGCCCCGCTTGCAGCGACGTTTTAACCGCCTCATTGGGTTGTCGTTTGGAAACGGCGATTAAGCGGGCAGAACCAATATTGCGGTCCGCAGCAAATTCAGCCGACGCAATCCGTGCCTGAATATCTGTCAGCGACATGGAATAACCCGCGTGCATTGAAAAAGACACCTGCCAAAGAAAAAGAGCGGACCGAAGCCCGCTCTTTCCAACAATTCAAATCCTGAAAGGATTAGAACTTCAGCTTGATACCAGCAGATACCTGACTCGAGCTAACACCACCGGCCGAAAGCGCCCGATAGGCAATCGATGCTGTTGCACCGCCACCAAGCGAGTGATCGTAGTCAACGCCGTACTGGGTAAAGCCACCAGCAACGGGAACACCGAAAATGCTTCCCAAGGAGCCATAATAGAAGCCGATGTTACCGCTACCCATTGGGTAGGTACCACGGAGCATCCAGCTGTTAGCACCACCAGCAGCATTCGTGTGGTAAACCAGGCCAACGTTTGCGCTGCCAAGATCAGATGCGACTGTAAAGGTCGTTCCGCCACCAGCAAAACCAGCGCCGGTACCTGTATCATGGCCGATACCGATTTTGATGTTACCAAGCGAGAAGTTAGCAGCATATTCTGCGTCGTTGCCGTTACCGCCAGAGATCGAAACATTCGCGCTACCCAGCGCAAAGTCCAAACGAACGACGTTGGCACCCGCGCCACCCGAAGAGTAGCTTACGTGAGTCCAGGCTGCTACGTCGGAACAAGCGTGCAGCAATGGGAATGGACCGCCAGCACCGTAACCACTGCCACAGCCGTAAATGCCAGCAGTGTTACCAACAGCACCCGATGTGTTACCAACGGTCAGCGTTGCTGTGCCGTTAGATACCCAGACGTTTGCGCCATTGAGTGTACCAGCAGCGGCGTTATTTGCCTGGGCGCGCAAGAACGCACCAAAAGAAATGCCACCGTCTGTTTCGCCGGAACCGGAGAAGTTAAGGCGCATACGATAGCTGGTTGCCGTTACACGGGCAGCCGCACCAAGTTTAGTGCTGACGACACCCATGCGGGCCGAACCACTGACAGAAACATCGGCAGCTGCGGCGCCAGCCAGCAGCGACAGTGCAGATGTTGCGAGAAGAACTTTTTTCATTCTGATTTCCCTCGTTTAAGTTAAGGACTATCTCAATTCAGGGAATCCAAATTGAGTGGATTGATAAATCACAGTTTGGGCCCCGAGGGTCAAGCAACAGCAACCTGATTCCACCAAAGTTGCGCTTGCTGGTGCAGACTTGCCACAGTGCCAATTCAGCACGCTGTGAAACGTCGCCTCAAAAACCCTTGTCCGACAGAGCTCAACTGGATACTAACGCCTTTAACCACAGTTCCTAACGGAGGGTCCGCCCTTGTCCACACTCGTGCGATTTCTGGCCATTGCCGTGCTGGCGTTTGCCGTTTCCGGTTGCGGCGGTGGCGGGCTGTTCAAAAAGATTCTGAACAACAATGTTGACGCCCGCAATCCATCGACCATCCCGGTCGAAGAGGAAGAGACGTTTTTCGATCTGTTTACCAACGCTGACAATCCCAACGTTACTATCGGCGTCAACAAATATATCTGGAACGCGACGCTGGACGTGCTCAGCTTTTTGCCGATCGAAGGTGCCGATCCGTTTTCCGGTGTGATTGTAATGGGTTGGGGACGCGCCAGCGGGTCTTCGCGGTCTTACCGTGCCACTGTTTATATTCAGGATCCGGCGCTTGACGCCCGTTCGTTACGGGTGGCATTGGTGTCGCGGGCCGGTCCGGCGAACCGCGACACGGTTCGCGCCATTGAAGACGCGATTCTAACCCGCGCGCGACAGCTTAGAATACGGGATTCAAAGCTATAATCGATCAGAATAAACCGGAGAAACCGACCTGACCGGCGCGTAACTTGCGCGTTTGAGGCCGGTTTTCCGTGGGGGAAAACATGATGTCACGCTACAACGCCCGTGTTGTCGAACCCAAGTGGCAGGCGGTTTGGCAAGACGCCGATTTGTTCAAAGCCACGCGCGATCCGCGACGTTCAAAGTACTATGTCCTTGAAATGTTTCCCTATCCTTCGGGCCGCATTCACATGGGGCATGTGCGCAATTACACCATGGGTGACGTGGTGGCGCGTTACAAAAATGCAACAGGTTTCAACGTGCTGCATCCCATGGGCTGGGACGCCTTTGGTTTGGCCGCCGAGAACGCCGCGATGGAGAAAGGTATCCATCCCGCCACCTGGACGTTCCAGAACATCGCCGACATGAAAGCACAGCTTAAACCGCTGGGCTTTTCGCTGGATTGGTCGCGTGAAATCGCCACGTGCCATCCGAAATATTACCAACACCAACAGGCCATGTTCATCGATATGATGGACAAGGGCCTGATTTACCGCAAAAATGCGGTGGTCAACTGGGATCCAATCGATTTGACCGTGCTGGCCAATGAACAGGTCGAGGCCGGGCGCGGCTGGCGGTCTGGCGCTGTGGTCGAGCGCCGCGAGCTGACCCAGTGGTTTTTCAAGATATCGGATTATTCGGACGAACTGTTGGCGGGCATCGAATCGCTGAAACACTGGCCCACCAAGGTCAAGCTGATGCAGGAAAACTGGATCGGCAAATCGCGTGGGCTGGAATTTGCGTTTGAACGCATGGACGGTGGTGATTCTATTGAGGTTTACACCACACGCCCCGACACGCTGATGGGCGCGTCATTCGTGGGTATTTCGCCGGACCACCCGATTGCCAAGGCGATGGAAGCGGACAATCCCGAACTTGCGGCATTCAATATTGAGGCACGCAAAGGCGGCACCACCGAGGAAGCCATTGAAACCGCGCCAAAGCTGGGCTTTGACACGGGCTTAAAGGTCAAGCACCCTCTGAATCCGGCGTGGGAATTGCCGGTCTGGGTCGCCAACTTTATTCTGATGGACTACGGCACCGGCGCGATTTTCGCCTGTCCGGCGCACGACCAGCGCGATCTGGATTTCTGCCGCAAATACGATCTGCCGGTGATCGATACGTTTTTTGCATTGAACGACTCAACGCCCGTTGTCGCCGAGGCCTTTGTGCCGCCTAAGTCAGATCGCATGCGATGGGTCAATCATTTCGCCGGTCTTGATGTGGCCACGGGGCAAGAGGCGATCGACGCCACCATAGCTTTTGCCGAATCAGCCGGCTGGGGCAGGGGTGTTACAAAATTCCGTCTGCGCGACTGGGGCCTGTCACGCCAGCGCTATTGGGGTTGTCCGATTCCCGTGGTGCATTGCGATGCTTGTGGTGTCGTTCCCGAGAAAAAAGAAAACCTGCCCATCGAGCTGCCGCTGGATGTCAGTTTTGACAAACCCGGCAACCCGCTGGACCGGCACCCGACGTGGCGCGATGTGCCGTGCCCGAAATGTGGCAAACCGGCCAAGCGCGAAACCGACACGATGGATACCTTTGTCGATTCGTCGTGGTATTTCGCCCGATTCACATCACCGCGTGCAGATTTGCCGACCGATCCGGACGACGCCGGTTACTGGATGAATGTCGATCAGTATATCGGCGGAGTCGAACACGCGATCCTGCACTTGCTGTATTCACGTTTCTTCGCCCGCGCCATGAACCTGACCGGGCATTTGCCCAAAAGTGCCATCGAGCCGTTCAATGCGCTGTTTACGCAGGGGATGGTGACGCACGAAACCTATGCGACAAAGAACGACGCGGGGCGCAATGTCTGGTGCACCCCCGATGAGGTAATATTGGCCGATGGCGGCGCAACGCTGCGCGAAACGGGTGAACAGGTGGAAATTGGCCCGATCGTCAAGATGTCCAAATCCAAAAAGAACGTCGTCGATCCTGCCGATATTATAGATCAGTTTGGCGCGGACACCGCGCGCTGGTTCGTGATGTCCGACAGCCCGCCCGAACGTGACGTGGAATGGACGGCAGCCGGGGCCGAAGCGGCATGGAAACATTTGCAACGCATCTGGCGGCTGACGGTCGAAATCGCGGAAGGCGACAGCGCAGACGCATCCGACGCCGTACTGGAAAAGGCCACCCACCGCGCAATTGACGAGGTTACCAAGGGGATCGAAGGATTTGCGTTCAACAAATCGGTCGCCAAACTATATGAATTCACCAACACGCTGGCCAAATCGGGCGCGGCCAACGGTGCCAAACGCCGCGCCATGTTGGTCATGGCGCAGCTGATGCAACCGATGACCCCGCATCTGGCTGAAGAGGTCTGGTCGACGCTGGGCGGCCAAGGTTTGGTCGCACGGGTCGCGTGGCCCACTGCCGATCCGGCGATGCTTGTCGATGACACGGTTACGCTGCCCATTCAGGTGAACGGCAAGCGGCGGTCTGAAATCACAGTGCCAAAGGATTTGCCCAAAGAACAGGTTGAAAAACTGGTGCTGTCGGACGATGCTGTGATCAAGTTCACAGGCGGCGTGCCGCCCAAAAAACTGATCGTGGTACCGGGTCGAATTGTCAATGTTGTTGTCTAGACGCAGTTTGTTCGCCTTGTGCGCGGCTTTCACAGTCGCTGCCTGCGGCTTTGAACCCACCTATAAAACCGGCTCTGCGGCCCGTTCGGTGCACGGCGATATCGAGATCAATCTGATCGAGTCAATCGACGGTTTTGCCCTGCTTCAAGAACTTGAAGCCCTGATCGGCGCGGGTGGTCCGCAGTCAACATATGTTCTGGACGCGGGCATACTGACCACGCAAAGCGAACTGATTATCGACACGGCGACCGCGGTGACCCGAATTACACTTTTTGGAAAATCGAATTTCAAAGTTACCCGACGGTCTGACAAAGAAGTGGTTTACAGCGGCGACGTGGAAACCGAAGTCGCCTTTAGCCAAACATCCACCGCAGTGGCTTCGGACTCGGCACGGCGCGATGCCCACCGGCGTCTAATGACTAATCTGGCGGCAGCGATCGCGGCAGAACTGGAAGCCACGGCGCAAAGCTGGACCCGATGAAGTTAAACGCCCGCGACGCCAACCGTTTTTTTGCCAAACCCGACGCAACCAAATCCGGTCTGCTGATGTACGGACCCGATTCGACGCGGGTGGTATTGAAGCGCCAGGAGGTCGTTGCTGCTATTGTCGGGCCAAGCGGCGACGAAGAAATGCGCCTGACACGGATTGATGCGGCCGAATTGCGGAAAGATGCCGCGATGTTAAGTGACGCGATCAAGGCACAAAGCTTTTTTCCGGGGCCACGGGTCGTTCTGCTTGAAAACGCCGGCGACGGGCTGAGTAAAGTGATTGCACCGGCGCTGGCCGACTGGCAATCGGGCGACGCATTTGTCGTGGTAACCGCAGGTTCGCTGACGACGAAATCGAGTCTGCGCAGGTTATTTGAACGTGACGCCAATACAGTTGCCGCTGGCATCTACGACGACCCGCCCTCACATGCTGAAATACGCGCGCACCTTGAAAAGATGGGGATCGGCGTTTTGAGTGCGGATGCGGACAGTGCGCTTTTGACGCTGGCGCGTGAAACGGGACCGGGCGATTTTCGACAGACCTTGGAAAAACTGTCGCTCTATAAACGCGGTGATGACGAACCGGTATCCGGCGCGGACGTGGCGGTCTGCGCTCCGCAAACAACGCTAAGTCAGCTGGACGACGCGTTGAACATGATTGCCGAGTCGCGCGTCGCTGATATCGGTGCCATAATGCGTAAACTGGCGGCGCAGGGAGTCAATCCGACGACGCTATGCATCGGGGCTACGCGCCATTTTCGTAGCCTGCACATGGCGGCCACTCATGCGGGCGGACCCGACGAAGCCCTCTCAGAGGCGCGACCACCGGTGTTCGGCCCGCGCAAAGACCGGTTGGTCCGGCAAGCACGCAGCTGGGGAGGACGCAAACTGGAAAGCGCGCTTGAGGTTCTGATCGACACGGATTTACAGCTGCGCAGCGCCAGCGCTGCTCCCGCGCAAGCCTTACTTGAACGCGCATTCATTCGCATATCGATGCTGGGAAAACGACGGGTTTAGAAAAAAGGGAAAGACCATGTACAAAGTGTTTGGTGGCAAGCGCAGCCGCACCATGCGTGTTCTTTGGGCGCTTGAAGAAATGGAACTCGAGTACGAGCATATTGCCGTATCGCCCCGTTCAGACGAGGTGCGCGCGCTGAACCCTTCGGGAAAAATTCCGGCGTTTATGGACGGCGACGACGTTTTGATCGATAGCCTTGCGATCATTCAATATCTGGCAGACAAGCACGGCAAGCTGACATTCGCGGCGGGCACTATCGCGCGCGCGCAGCAGGACAGCTTTACCCAATTCGTGACTGACGAAATGGACGGAACCCTTTGGACGGCGGCGCGCAATTCATTTGTTTTGCCCGAGGAACGTCGCGTGCCCGAAATCAAGGATACGCTAAAATGGGAATACGACAATTCCATGAAAACGCTGTCCAAGCGTCTTGGCGACAATGAATTTCTGATGGGAGAAACCCTGACAGTTCCCGACATCGTTGCGGCACATTGCGGTATGTGGGCAAAAAACGCCGGGTTCCGCTGCGAACCCGAAAACGTGATCGCGTATCTGGACCGGATGCTTGGCCGACCGGCCTATCTGCGACTGACGGCAAAATAGCGGCTTGGCAATTCAAAGCACGGCGGCAGGTGATCACCCGCCGCCGAATTTGCACATTAGTTGGCTACAACGGTATATGTATAAGTAGACCCGTCGCCCGAGCTTAGATCGCCCGGTGTTTTCAGCAGGGTAACGCTGGCGCGGTATTTACCCGCTGTACTGCCAGCGGTGAAGCTTAGTTTCATCATGGCGCCGCCCCAGCGTTTGCCGGGTTTTGCCGCGACATCCGCCGTCGGCACAGACAGGTTGCCCATGCTTTGCAGCGATTGACCGCTGGCACCGTCAGGTGCGGAAATGGTGACGCCGCCGACGATAGTATCGGTTGCCGGATCAAGTTTCCCGTCGCCGTTGCTGTCCTGAACGACCAGACCGTCTGCAAAACGCGCCAGCGAGTCCGGTAGTGTGAACCCCATGCTGGCGATATCGCTGGCCGGTACGACCCCGAGCCCCGACATTCCGGCCTTGAAAGCGTAATGCGACGCCGCGTCGGCACCGTCGGATTTTCCGTAAACCATATAGGTCAGAGGCAGCGTGCCCTCTGCTTCTCCCACTGTTTGACCGGTACCGACCGTCTGCCAGTTATGATTGCGGCGCTTGTCGGGAAAATTGGTGGGCAGGATTTGCGGTTCAGCTGCATCCAGAAAATCGATGCTTGACGATCCTTCGGACACAATATTGCCGGACGCGTCTTTGAACACGACTGAAACAGTGCCAGTCGCGCCCGAATTCAAAAACGCACTTTGCTGAAATCCGATGTGGACGACCTTGATACCGCGTTGGCGCACGGGGTCACCCTTGGCACCCGGCGCGGGTGACATCAGTTTGGCAGCGTCTATGCCTGCTGCGTCACTGGGCGTGATCAGGAAAGTATTCTCGTCATCGCCGTCGCCAACGGTATATCCCACCGCCTTGCCCGGCAGTCCCTGTTGCGGTGTGCCGGTCACCAGCATAATAGCGGCTTGCGACAGGCCGACATCCCAGTCGCGCTCATAGTCGCCCGACATGATGACCTCCATCGTCCCGCCGGCCGGAATGCCATAGCCGACGACGTTGGGGTCCATGAAATCAGCACCCCGCGCAGAGTCATTTTGCAGATAGACGTTGATACCCACGCGGGTTCCCGCGACCGTCCCCGTCGCTGAAAGCGGTGCGTTGACGATTGTACTTACGATGCCTTCGGACCAAACCGGCGCACCAGCGCCAAGTAGTGTCAGACATGCCAATGGTAGCATTAACTTTTTCATGAGAATTTCCCCTCGGATGATTTTGATTTTCATGTAACCGCGCCAGGCGCTGCCTGAACTATAGAACCGCAATCGCGACTCGGAATTCACAGTCGGTCAAGCTATCGTGATGAGTCGTGTAAGCGGCGGGGAAAAGAGGGCGTGCAACCTGTTGTTGCTGAATTGATTTTTGCGGGCAATCGTGCCAGCATTGTCGGCAGTGTTCCCTGTATCGGAGTCAAGATAATGTTCAAAAAATTACCCTTCAAAACCCTTGTTAAAACGGCCCTGACAACCATAGGTTTTGTCGCCGTCGGGTTATCGGTCGCCGCACAGGACAAAATTGTACCCGAACGCCGCCTTGTCATCACACATAACATGGATTTCTTTGGCGCCGATCTGCAACCTGTATTTGAAACGACATTCGCCAATTGCCAGCAGATATGCCTGCGCGATTCCGCTTGCAACGCTTTTACCTTCAATTTCAAGGCCAATGCCTGTTTCCCGAAATCAGAAGTAACTGAACGCCAACCGTTTGAAGGCGCGTCTTCGGCCGAAGTTTTGGCTGCCGACCCGCAGGTTCTGCGCTCTGAAGCCGCCCGGCTGCAGTCATTGTCGTTCCTGCCGGGTTTCTATTTTTCCGAGGCCCGCGAACAGGCCCACAAACAGGCGCGTCGTTTCATTACCGGCCAACGCACTGCCCTGCAGCTGGTCGACGCGTCACGCAATGCGCGCAAAAATGGCAATATCGCCAATGCAATCGACTTTTTAGGTGCGTCACTGAACATCACCGATGCGGCAGACGGATGGGCAGAGCTGGCGCAACTGGCAACCGAGTTCAAGACGTCGGACTCAGATTCACAACGCGAACTGCAGGTGCTGTCAACAGCCGCGGCGATCAATGCATTTGTGCGTGCGCAGAACCCCGAAATTCAGGTCACAGCGTTGGCGATTTTGGCGCGTGGGCTGGAAAAACGTGGCCGCGGGCGCAAGTCAATTTTCGCGCTGCGTCTGGCCCAGTCGATTTCACCCCGGCTGGATAACCAGGACGCGCTGGAACGTGCCGTGAAGCTTTTCGGGTTCAGCGTTGCCGAACATCAGGTGGACAACAATGCCGCCAATCCCCGCATATGCGTGAATTTCTCGGAGCCGCTTGTCAAAGCCGGTACGGACTATGGCGATTTCGTCCGCCTGCCCGAGAGCGGTCTTGTGGTGGATTCCGAAGGCAAACAGCTGTGTATCAGCGGGGTGCGCCACGGTGAACGCTACCGTTTTACCTTGCGCGCGGGTCTGCCGGCGCAAAGCGGCGAGACGCTGATCAAATCGGTGGAGTTGTCGGTTTACGTACGCGACCGCGATCCATCAGTGCGTTTTGTCGGCCGCGCCTTTGTGCTGCCCAAGAGCGGTACGGGCTCGATTCCTATCGTGACCGTCAATCTGGATGAGGTTGACCTGAAGATTCATCGGGTCGGCGACCGCAATATCCTGCGCAGCATTCAAAACAATCTGTTTGGGCGGCCTTTGGCAATCTGGGATGAGCAGGCGCTGCAAGACACCCTGGGCGAAGAAGTCTGGAGCGGCGTTGGCGAAGTCGGCAATACGATCAATCAGGACGTCACCACTGCATTGCCCGTGGGAGACGCCGTTTCAAAATTCGAACCCGGCGTTTACGTGTTGCGCGCCCGCGTTCCCGGTAAAGACGTCTACGATGGCTCGGCACCGGCGCAGTGGTTTATCGTTACAGATTTGGGACTGGCAACCATGTCGGGGTCCGACGGTTTGCACGTTTTTGCCCGTTCTTTGAATTCAGCCAACGCCAAACCCGGGTCGCGGGTGCAACTGATTGCCCGCAACAATACGATTCTGGGTGAAACCACAACAGACGAACGCGGATACGCGCATTTTGCGCCTGGCCTGACCCGGGGCAGCGGCGGCGCTTTACCGGCGCTGGTGACCGTTCAGGACGCCGAAGATTTTGCCTTTCTGAATTTGAAAGAGGCGGCCTTTGATTTGTCAGACCGAGGCGTCGAAGGGCGCGTGTCGCCTCCACCTGTAGACGTCTTTCTCAGCACTGACCGCGGCGCTTACCGGGTTGGTGAAACGGTTTTCGCAACCGCGCTCGCGCGCGATGGCAAGGCCGAGGCGATTGCCGGATTGCCGTTGACCGCGATCATCACCCGTCCTGACGGCGTAGAGTTCACGAGGACGCTTCTGGAAGATCAGGGCGCAGGCGGGCGCGTTCTGGCGGTGCCATTGCCGCGCAGCGCTGCCCGGGGCACGTGGTCAATCGGACTGCACGCCGATGTGGATGCCAAAGCACTGACAACAGCCAAATTTTTGGTCGAGGATTTCCTGCCGGAACGGATCGATTTTGATCTGGAGTTACCCAACGGGATTATTCGTTTGACTGATTCGCCCATGCTAAAGATCGACGCGCGGTATCTTTATGGTGCACCGGGGGCAAATTTGGCGGTTAGTGGCGAAACCAAGGTTGGGCTGGCGACCGGCATAGACGGCTTTGCCGATTTTGAATTCGGTCTGTACGACGATGCTTACAGCACACAGTTTAGTTTCATCGAAAATGGGATGACAACGGACGACAACGGCGTTGCAAGTCTTGCGCTTGGCCTGCCGCCAAGCCGCGAGTTTTCCCGACCTTTGCAAATGACCAGTCTGATCAGGCTGGCGGAAGGCTCTGGCCGACCTGTCGAACGGACGATTTCCCGCGCGCTGGCACCTGACACGCCTCTGATCGGGATCAAGCCGCTGTTCGACGGCGTTGCCCCCGAAGGCGGGTTGGCGTCATTTAGTGTTGTCGCCGTGGGTACAGACCTGAAGCGCACCAACATGAAACGCGTTGATTGGGTGCTGAACCGTGTAGAGACCCGATATCAGTGGTACGAATCTTATGGAAATTGGAACTACGAACCTGTCGTGACTCGTGAACGCGTGGCCAACGGTACGTTAAATCTGACGACCGGGGATACCGCTTTGATAGAGGCGGCAGTCGACTGGGGGGAATACGAACTGAAACTGGAAAGTGTCGGCGGTGAATATACTGCGGCATCGACCCGGTTTTACGCCGGTTGGTTTGCGCCCGCCGACAGCGGTAACACCCCCGACACATTGGACATCGGGCTGGACAAAGACCGATATCTTCCCGGCGACACTGCCATGGTTCGCCTGGTGCCGCGCTTTGCCGGCAAAGCGGTGATCACCGTGGTCAGCAACCGGCTGATCGACATGAAAACAGTCGATGTGGTTTCGGGTGAAAACCTGATCCCGATTGAAGTCACGCCCGAATGGGGCGCGGGCGCATATGTCACGGCCAGCGTGATCGCGCCGCTTGAAAGCGCTGATAAACGCAATCCAACGCGATCCTTGGGTCTGAACTGGGCCGGTGTTGATCCGGGGCTTCACCGGCTTTCGGCAGAGTTTCTGACATCGGACGAGGTTTCTCCGCGCGGTCCCATGTCGGCGACGCTGCATGTAGACGGGATCCGTGAAGGCGAAACCGCCTATGTGACCATTGCCGCTGTCGATGTGGGCATTCTGAACCTTACCGCGTTCGACGCCCCCGATCCCGACGGGCACTATTTTGGCCAACGCAAACTCGGCATGGCGCTGCGCGACGTCTATGGACGGTTGATCGACGGCTCTCTGGGTGGTCAGGGCGCGGTACGCTCGGGCGGTGACGGCCCCGGCGCGGCCGGATTGCAAAGCCCGCCCCCAACCGAAGAACTGGTGTCGTTTTTCTCGGGCCCCCTTGCGGTCGCTGCAGACGGTACAGTCACGGCGGATTTTGATCTACCTGAATTCAACGGCACCGTACGGTTAATGGCGGTTGTCTGGTCGCAAACCGGCGTCGGCCAGGCGGAAAAGGACGTATTGGTGCGTGATCCCATTGTCATGACCGCCAGTGCGCCACGTTTTCTGGCACCATTCGACCAAAGCCGTGTTTTGATCGAACTTGCGCACGTGAAGGGACCGACCGGCAACACCAGCCTTTCGGTTAACGCGGGGGACGGATTGCGGATCAATACCGACGGATTGCCGACATCTATTGTTTTGAACGAAGGCGAACGCAGGACGTTTTCGTTACCCATCGCAGCCCCCGCGTCGGGCACACCACAGATTGAAATCGTCGTAACAACCCCGGCCGGTCAACGGCTGGTAAAAACGCTGGTCATGCCTGTTCGCGCCAACGATCCCGAAATCGCGCGCACAACACGGGTCGCGCTGAACGATGGCGATACTTTTACTTTGGACGCCAACGCCTTTGCGGGCATGTTGCCGGGCACCGGCCACGCGACTTTGGCGGTTGGGCCGCTGGCACAATTTGATGCCCCCGGTCTGCTTTCAGCGCTGGATCGTTATCCTTACGGCTGTACCGAGCAGATCACGTCCAAAGCAATTCCACTGCTTTATTTTGATCAGGTTGCTGGTGCTTTGGGCCTGACCGAGGGCGACAACATTGCCAGGCGCATCGATCAGGCCATTGCCGAAGTTCTGTCAAATCAATCGTCCAGCGGCTCGTTCGGGTTGTGGCGACCAAACAATGGTGACTTGTGGCTGGACAGCTATGTCAGCGATTTTCTGAGCCGTGCGCGCGCGCGTGGCTTTATTGTCCCGCATCAGGCATTTCGTCTGGCGATGGACAACCTGCGCAACCGCGTGAATTATGCCGGTGATTTTGAAAATGCCGGTCAGGACATTGCCTATTCATTAATGGTTTTGGCGCGCGAAGGGGCCGCCAATATTGGCGACTTGCGTTATTACGCCGACACGCTGGCAGATGAGTTCGCCACGCCGCTGGCTTTGGCCCAACTTGGCACGGCGCTGGCCTCGTACGGCGATCAGACACGGGCCGACGCTATGTTCCGCAAAGCCGAACGTATGCTTGACCGGCTTGAAGGCTCGCCCGAGGAACAGCTGTGGCGGGTAGATTACGGCACCCATCTGCGTGACACCGCCGCCGTGCTGACGCTGGCGGTCGAAGCGGGCACCGAAGTCATAGACCGGCGCGCTTTGGCGCTGCGCATTACCAATGCATCACGCAGCAATCACGGGCGCTCGACTCAGGAAAATATGTGGTCGCTGATGGCTGCCAATGCGCTAATCGAAGACATCGCACCCGGTGATTTCACCATCAACGGTCAACCGGTTTCAGGCCCGCTGGTGCGGGTGATCGATGCACAGGACGGCATCGACGGCACTTATGCTGTTACCAATCACTCTGGCAAGTCCGCAAACACCGTGCTGACTACATACGGCGTGCCTGTCGATCCTGAACCGGCCGGAGGTAACGGTTACTCGATCGACCGCTTCTACTTCACCATGGACGGCGAACAGGTATCACCTGACAATGTGGCACTGAACACGCGGCTGGTCGTGTTGATCAAAGTCGAACCTACGCGCTATGGCGAAGCGCGGCTGATGATCAACGATCCGCTGCCCGCCGGATTTGAGATCGACAATCCCAATCTGCTGAAATCGGGCGATATTGCCCAGCTTGACTGGCTGTTACTGAATGCTAACCCGGAAACGGTTGAATACCGCGCCGATCGCTTTTTGGCGGCGGTAGACTGGTCGGGCGACAAGGTGTTTCAGTTGGCGTATTTCGTACGCGCCATTTCTCCGGGGTCATTCCATCATCCCGCCGCCAGTGTCGAGGACATGTACCGCCCTGAATTCAGGGCCCGCACCGGCGTGGGAACCGTCGTGGTCACAAAGCGTTAGCTGTGCGCCTTTCGGGGAAAATTCCTGCGTATGTTGCGTTGGCAACAGCAGCATTTCTGGCGGTGGCGACCGTCGGGTTGGATCGCTGGATAAACAACACTGAATTGCCGTCGCTTGCGCCCGAAACATCTGTGACTGTCAACGATCGCCATGGCGATTTGCTGCGTGCCTATACGGTCGCGGACGGGTTGTGGCGTTTGCCCGTCACGCTCGACGACATTGATCCCCAGTTTGTGCGCGCGCTGGTGGCGTTCGAAGACAAGCGGTTTTTCAGCCACTCCGGCGTAGATCTACGCGCCATGATGCGCGCCACCGCGCAGGCGTTGTGGAACGGTGAAATCGTGTCCGGTGGCTCGACGCTGACAATGCAGGTGGCACGCTTGCTTGAAGATGGTGGCACCGGGCGCTGGCGACCAAAGCTGCGGCAAATCCGGTTGGCACTGGCGCTGGAACGGAGTCTGAATAAAGATGATATTCTAGACCTCTATATGAAACTTGCACCCTACGGTGGTAATCTGGAAGGCATTCGTGCGGCAACGCTGTCGTATTTCGGCAAGGAACCGCAGCGGCTGACCGCTGCCCAGATCGCGTTTTTGGTGGCCTTGCCGCAATCGCCAGAAACCCGCCGACCGGACCGGCACCCCGATACTATGCGCAGCGCCCGCGACCGGGTTCTGGGACGTTTGGCATCGGCGGGCGTTTTGCCGCTGGACGAGGCACAGGCCGCGACAGACGAAATTCTGCCAACAACACGGCGCGATTTTCCCAATACTGCCCCTCATAGCGCTGACTTTGCGCGCCGCACCGCGCCGCTGCGCGGGCAGCATCGGCTGACAATTGATCGTGATTTGCAAATCAGTCTGGAACAGCTTGCGGCGTCAAGGATTGCCGAGACATCCCCGGGAATTTCTGTGGCTTTGCTGGTAATGGATCACACGACCGGCGAGATGCTCGCGTCCGTCGGTTCGGCGGGGTTTCTGGATCAGGAACGCTCTGGTCCTATCGATATGACGCGGGCCATACGTTCCCCGGGGTCGACGCTTAAGCCGTTGATCTATGGGTTGGCGTTTGATGCGGGACTGGCCCATCCCGAGACCCTGATCGTTGACGCACCGACAGATTTTGGCGGCTACGCCCCGCAGAATTTCGACAGCCGGTTTCGTGGCGAACTGCCGGTGCGGCGGGCTTTGCAATTGTCGTTGAATGTCCCTGCCGTGAAGTTATTGGATGCGGTCGGGCCGGCGGTCTTGATCTCAAGGATGATGCGCGCCGGCGTGAAGGCAAGATTGCCCGGCCACCGTCCGCCGGGGCTGGCGATTGCGCTGGGCGGACTGGGATTGAGTTTGCGGGATTTGGTCACCTTATATGGCGCTCTGGCGAACGGGGGGGTGCCGGTCGCCGCGATTGACAGGTTAGATCAACACCGCGTCGACGCAGGCAAGCCGCTGATGTCGCCCGAATCTGCTTGGCAGGTTGCCGATATTCTGACCGGCGTTGTCGGGCCACGCACCGCACCCAAAAACAATCTGGCCTATAAGACCGGCACCTCGTACGGCCACCGTGACGCATGGGCGATAGGGTTTGATGGCCAACACGTGATTGGCGTGTGGATTGGACGCGCCGACGGTGCGTCGATGCCCGGCGCGCTGGGCGCATCTACCGCGGCACCGATTCTGTTCGAGGCATTCGGGCGGCTCAAGCCAAAACTGGCCGCCTTGCCGCCGCCGCCGCCTGCGACGCTGATCGTTTCACACGTGGATTTGCCGCAACCGCTTAAAACATTCAGACGCAGGGGTGATCTGTTTGGACGCGATGACGGTGCGCCCGAAATCATCTACCCGCCCAACGGGGCGCGGGTCGACTTGCGTCTGGGCTCAATCGCAATGATGCCACTGGTTCTGAAGCTGCGCGGAGGCACGCCGCCGTTCACCTGGCTGGCCGAAGGTCGACCGTTCGACATTGCCAGCCGAACGCGGCGCTCTGAATACGCGCCCGACGGTCCGGGCTTTGTGACAATTTCGGTGATCGACGCTGCGGGGCGCGCGCAACGCACCCGCGTAAGGGTCGAATGACCCCTTCAAAGCGCGTTCAGTTTATGGCAAATATGCCCCGCACAGGCCCCGTAGCTCAGCAGGATAGAGCGGCCGCCTCCTAAGCGGCAGGTCAGAGGTTCGAATCCTCTCGGGGTCGCCAAATTCATTAGCTTCGTGGGGTAAAATCCAAAAGCCGCTTCGTGTAATTGGCGCAGAGGTACGGCGCCAACAAGCCAAAGTTCAAACGTGATTCAGTCTGTGGAAGCGATCCTGATAGATTTTTCAAGCACAATAGTTTGCGCCGCAAAATCGTTTTTGATCGGATCGAATGCTAATCTATTTGCATTCAAGATATCTGCCGACGGCTGCGACGGTAAGTCAGTCACTTATCAGATAACGTCCGGTCATCGGAGGCGATTGCATCAGTAATATTGCGCACGCCGGTGCCAATGTAGTTGGAAGGCTCGCTCGCCAAAACCATTATATTCATGCCCAGGGCGAAAACGGCAAGCGTTATTGTTTTATTCGCGTATACACCTGAGATAACGGAAGCACCGGTTACCAAGTATATAACACTGAACGTTGAGTTCAGGGCTGTTGAATCAGTAGAAGGTAGAACAAATACGGCCAACTTTTCCGGCACAATTTCCGGGAATAGTTCAAAATATCCCTGAAAAATACAAAAAACCGAAAATGGTATCCTCAGGAAGCGTAGAAAAAAAATCACGAAGTCTTTCGTTGAATCTTTCATAACACTGCCTCAAATATTTTTTCTACTTTTGTATATTCAATCTAAGATTGAGGCAACCTCTTAATTCAAAAATATGCTTTTTGATCACGTGGCCGCTGCATTTTCGGAACAGTTTTAAGAGATGGCTACTGAAACGTTGCACACCCATCAGCGGGCCCTAGTTACCAATAGCTTTGAAAACGCCGTATCATATGCAAATATCTTATTTTGTAGCTAAATATTGGTAAAGCGCCAAATTTATTACAGTAGGTCAAATTTTTGACTAAATGATCAGATTAGGGTGAAGCAGTCTAGTAAGCCTTCGCCAATCACCAGGCACAGGTTTACACAAATTGTTGACCGACACCACCTATGGTGGCAAGTTGCGCAAAGCGGTCCGATATGGAAGCCTTCAAAAAAAATAAAAGCAGACTAACGAGGCGGCAGTGTGAGGCAATGAAAACGTGCATTTCGTGCGATAAATCAGGATTCTCAGGCAACAAAATTAAACCGAGGGAATCCCAGAGCTTTTTCGGACTTCGAAGAATCTGCAAATTCTGGCGCTTTTGGGCTGCCAAAGTTTACCTGTTGCCAGTCAGCTTGCTATTGATCCCGGTCGTTGCAAATGCACAGACAGATGCGTTTAACGGGCCTGGTTCAAATCACTCAGAAACCGCATGGGAATTCATTCAAAACGAGATTCAGGAAAACTTTTACGCCGTTATCGTGGGTTTGATGTTGGTTTTGGTGACCCTGGCCTTTTCGTTTCACCGCAGCCACCAACTGGCAAACCTGCGAAAATCTGTCGTTAAGAGTAAGGAACAGGAAATCAGCCTTCAAAAGCTGGCTATGGATAAGCATTCGATCGTAAGTGTCACAGACCCGGACGGAACCATCAAATATGTAAATGATAATTTCGTTAAGATTAGCGGCTATGCGGCTAAGGAATTACTCGGAACGAATATTCTGGACTTGTACAGTGACAAAAAATTGTACGATTTTTTTTCGGCGTCAAATAGTGATCCGGTAAAAGGCAAAACTTGGTCCGGCGAAATGCGGACTCTGGCCAAGAACGGCGAATGCTATTGGATCGTGGTAACGTTTGTAGCATTCTTTGACGAAAATAACCGGCTGGAAAAAGTTATTTCTGTTGGAACCGATATTTCAGAAACAAAAAGGGCGCAAAAAGAAATCACACAGTTCAAGTCCACTTTGGATCTTGTCGACAGCGCGATTTTTATGTTTTGGCCCGATAGTTTGAAGTTCTTTTACTTAAACAAAACGGCGCTTAGACAAACAGGCTGGCGCGAAGGCGAATATTTCGACTACACGCCCAAAAACATGAACAGCATTTTTGAAGAAAGCCGCTTTAGAAAACTTTCTGCCCCCTTGGTGTCGGGCGACCTGAAATTCGTTCAATTTGAAACGGTAGGACTGGAAAACCGGCCTATCGAATTTCAATTGCAGCTGGTTTCGCCGGAAGGCGGGGATCCCAGATTCGTTGTCACGACGCGGGACATCACGGAAAGGGTAAAGGCCAACCGTGAAATCAGGCAATTCAAAACCACGCTGGATTTGACCGCCGATCTTATTTTCATGAACTGGCCGGCTTCGTTAAAATACTTTTATCAGAACAAGGCAGCACAGGATGTGACCGGCTGGACCAACAAAGACCTGGTCAATAAGACTCCTGCGGATTTGCTTGATGTATTTGATCTCAAAGCGCTTGAAACAGTTACTGAACCGCTGAGGACCGGCGAGCAAAAAATCGTAACTTATGAAACTAAGGGCGAATCCGGCGTACCATATGAATTGAGCACTCAGCTGCTTAAACCGTCAGGGGAAAAGCCCCGGTTCGTCACGGTTGCCCGTAATATTCTGGACAGGAAAGAAGCCGAAAGAGAAATTCGTCTGTTCAAAACCACGTTGGATCGGATCGACGAAGCTGTCTACATGTTTTGGCCGGACACTTTGGAATTTTTCTATGTAAATCAGGCAGCCTTGGATTTAGCCGGCGTCAACAACGAAAACGAGCTTGTCGGCAAAACACCTGCGTTCGTTAATCCCGAATATCGCGAAGAAGTGTTTAGAAATCGACTTGCCCCGCTGATTTCCGGTGAGAAAAGTTCCACTATCTACCAAACAGTTCATGTCAAAAAATCGGGCCAAATTATTCCGATCGAAGTTCACATGCAGCTAATAAGACCTGAAGGGCAACCTGCCAGATTTGTCGCTATTTCACGTGACATAACAGAGCGCAACGCGGCGGATAACCAAATCAGCCAACTCAAAAACACGCTCGATAGAATAGAAGATCCCGTCTACATGTTCTGGCCGGATTCGCTAAAGTTTTTTTACGTCAATCAAGCAGCATTGGAATTTTCAGGGAAAAGCGCCGAGGAGTTTGAGTCCATGACTCCCGCGGATTTGAGCGAAGATTTCGACCTGCAAGAATTCCGCTTGCGCTGCAAACCTTTGGTATTCGGCACTAAAAACTCGATCACATATGAGACTGTTCACGTTAACGCAGAAGGTGAAAAAATCCCCTTCGAGGCGCGCTTACAAATCGTTGTGCCCGAGAACGATGAACCCAGATTTATTGCCATCACCCGGGACATCACAAAGAAAAAAGAGGTGGAAAAAGCCAAGTCCGAATTTGTGGCAACCGTGAGTCACGAACTGCGCACGCCGCTGACTTCGATCAAGGGTGCATTGGGACTTGTTCGCGTGACAACGGACGAGAACGACGAAAAAACAACAAGATTGCTTGAGATCGCGCTCAAGAATTGTAACCGGCTGGTCAGCCTGATCAACGATATTCTTGATATCGAAAAGGGCGATGCAGGGATGTTGAACTTGAACCCGGAGGTCATCGATCTGAAAAACGTCATTCTAAATTCAATCGACGCCAATCAGGGATATGCCGACTCTTGCGATGTGTCGTTCGCTCTGGAACCCATATCTGGGCCGATTATGATCAAAGGCGACGAGGATCGTCTGATGCAGGTGATGGCCAATTTGATGTCGAACGCCGCAAAATTTTCAAACAAAGGTGGAAAGATCGAAATACGGACCGAAACGCTATCAGACATGGTTCGGCTTTACATAAAGGACTACGGATCAGGGATTCCGGAATCCGCGCAAGCCAGTATTTTTGAAAAGTTCACACAGGCAGATTCTTCGGATCAACGCCAAAAAGCTGGTACCGGTCTGGGACTGAGCATCGCAAGGTCAATTGTCGAGGCCCACGGCGGCGTTCTTGATTTTGTCAGCGAAGAAGGTGTTGGAACAACATTTTTCTTTGACCTCAAACTTGCGACAACTGAGTCCAAACAGGTTGAAGACCCACAATTGAGCGAACCGGTCGATGGCGTGACTGTCCTGGTCATCGAAGATGACCCGGATATTGCACATTTGCTCAGGCTTTTGCTGGAAAAGGAAGACTATAAAGTCATTTGCGCGCACAACAGTAAAGACGCCCTTTCTGTTTTAGCCAACCAATCCGTTGATTGTATTACGGTGGACGTAGGGTTGCCTGACG
The DNA here is from genome assembly GCA_964588725.1 of uncultured Rhodobacterales bacterium. Lineage (GTDB taxonomy): Bacteria > Pseudomonadota > Alphaproteobacteria > Rhodobacterales > Rhodobacteraceae > UBA5972. The sequence goes on along the minus strand of CAZPQL010000005.1, from coordinate 3,369 downwards.
TTGACGGGATAACGCTATTGAAAAAGATTAGAAGAAACAAAAAAACACGCCATATTCCGGCAGTTGTTGTTTCGGCCGATTCCGATGGCTTAAGAAAAGGCCTTGTTGGTAGCGGCATTGGCGTCATTGACTGGATTCAAAAACCCATCGACGAAAGCAAGCTTGTCGATAAACTTGGCGCGGCAATACGCTCTCATTCCAGTGAACGCCCTTTGATTTTACATGTGGAAGACGACGCCGACACTCAGGAAATCGTGAAGTCGCTTGTTGGCGAGCTTGCAGATATCAAGACCGCGCCGACGATAGCCAAAGCCAAAAATCTGCTAAAAAGAAACACTTTTGATCTGATAATATTGGATATTTCTTTGCCAGACGGCAACGGCGAGTGCCTTTTACCTTTGGTGGATCATGTATCGCAGATCGCAACGCCCGTCATAGTGTTTTCTGCTCGGGAAGCGTCGTCAAGTATTGTGGAAAGAGTGAACAGCACGCTGTCAAAAACCAACGCATCCAACCAGGATCTGGTGCGTACGATTGAAGCTGCAATTCACGCACAAGCAGTCAATGTCAATTAGACGGGACCGCAAAAATGCCTGACCTCAACAAGATTTTGCATGTCGATGACGACCCTGACATTCAGGAAATTGTTTTGATGGTTCTCGAATCTCTTGGTGACTTCACTGTAAAGCAATGTGGTTCTGGACGGGAAGCGCTTGAGGCCGTTGAGGATTTTGAGCCGGATCTATTTTTGTTTGATGTCATGATGCCCGAAATTAGTGGAACCGAACTCTTATCGCAGATTCGCGAACAACCTTGTTTTTCCCGAACCCCGGTCATCTTTATGACAGCAAAGGCCCAGACAGCAGAAAACCACGAATTTTTGGAATTTGAGTCGTGTGATGTCATCGCTAAGCCGTTTGATCCAATGGCTTTGGTCGACCAAATTCGGGCAAGCTGGAAAAAGATCACTCTGAATTAAAAAGACTTGCGCCTAATTCGATCCACAGCGATTTCGCAAAACGTTTTGAACCGCTTGAAAGATCAGTTGGAAAAAGTACAGAAGACAGTTTCGCGTCAAACACAATTCATGGAAACGTTTCATTTTTTGTAAGTCATCGACCCATCCGGGACGTGGTGATCCCACGTTGCACAAGGCCGCGGAACCAGCGCTCTGTTTTTGGTAGTGCTTTAAGACGTGGCTTCATTCAGAGAAATCGATCGTATTTCAGCGAGAAGAGCATCCAGCGAGTCCATTAGCGAATAGCGAATTGACACGTCGTTTTCAGATTGAACGAAGGCTTCGATGTCCTGCATCGTGCCCGTAGCGAAATCGCCAAGGCGATCAAAGCCCAAAGTTGAAGACACGCCTATAATTTTGTGAACTCCGAATCTTAAATTGACCATTTCGGTCTCTGAACAGGCATTTTCGTCGAGCTTGGTGCGAATTTCGCCAAATTCAAGCAACCTTTCGTTCAATACTTCCAGAAACCGTGAGCGGATTTCGTTGATACGTTCTTGCAATTTTGGGTCAAGAGGCATCGTAAATACCCAATCTACTCGAAGATATTCATGTGGGAGTTTGGTTCGCGATCGCGGAAACGAGTTTCTGTGCCCACAGTCTGGGACACCAAAGCATTTTTCGAACTTTCCGCGACAGATTTCGTTTCCACGTTCTCAACCGCTTTCAATAGCATTTTCAGTGTTCCTTGCTTTGCAAAGAATCCTGCAGATTCCAGATTACCAAATACCAACCGCACAGGAAGAGATGCGCCGCCCTCATACGTTAGATCCATACCGTAGAGCGTATTGCGGACATTTATTTCAAATTCTTCTGTGTTTAGATGTTGGCCATGATGACAAACGCAAACAAAAACGCCGTCTCCGCGATAGGACACCAAGCATTGCAAATGCTTTACATTTAGCGCGATTGCCTCGCCGATATCCGTAATTGTATACACAAAATCGCTGGGCGAGCAGCGCGTATAAATGGACCGCACGTTGGTTACTTTTATGGCGAATACAGTTGAGGAAAACAGCCCTGCCCTTGATAATTGCAGCAAATAATTTTCAAAAGCCAAATAGGTAATAACGCCGTCGACGTCTTGAATGCTGATTGGCTCGCTCAGGTCACACTTTTTGCTTTCCTGGAGTTCAGTGCGCAAAGCATCAACTTTGAACGAACTTTCGGCATATGCCTTACGTTCGTCATTTAATTTTTTTGCCAGTTTGATTCGTGTACCCAATTCAAGCACATCGAAAGGCTTGTTAACATAATCAGTGGCACCTGCGCTAAAGGCGCGATCAATATACTTTCTGTCCGACATTGCCGTGATCATCAGAATCGGACATTTCCGGTAAGCGGACATTGACCGAATTTTTGCGCACAGACTTATGCCGTCCATTTCCGGCATCTGAATGTCCAGCAAAATACAATCAAATGGCTGTGGCTCTTCGTGAATCAGGTAAAGAGCTTGTTGACCGGAAGTGGCGGTTTGGACGTCGGTAAACCCCTCCACTTCCAATGTTGCCTTTAGCAACTCCAGAATAATCTCATCATCATCTACAGCAAGGATTCTCATGACTGCCCCTCGTTTCCATTTTGACCTTTTAACCCGATTTCATCCGATCGAACTTTATGTTGCTCGGCTTTCTCGTTAAAAGTGCATAAATATTTCGTCAGATTTATGGCAGATCCGAGGGTTTTTATTGTCCGTCCTGCTCTCTGGTCGTCGAACAGTTCCGCGACAGCAAGGAGCAGAAAAAAATAGCGGCGTCTTTTGTGGCCGGGTAATCAGTATCCGGGCCGGTAAAGGCGGTATGAATATTGCGAAATCCATTTTTCAGATTTTAGAGCCATCGATCCCCCGTTTGCAGTGCAGCTTTTAAGCTTTGGAAAAGCCTTGCTTCAATTTTATGTCCAAGACAGTTCTTTGTTGAACATTGCGTCTGCTTCGTAGCCTTTGAGCGTCGGCAGGCACGTAGGGCCGAAAGTTTCAGGATTCGATTTCAGCTCGGGAAACAGGTTGAAAAGCTCGTCCCGGGCAGCGTCTTCGATACCGCTGAGTGCTGACTCGCCGGGATGAAAGCTTTCGGTTTCCAAACCGTTTGACCAAACCGTCTGATGGCTGTCGAACATAAAGTGATAGTATGTCACCTCATCCGACGTGTGGTCGCGGGTGATGGTGTTGTCGTTGACCAGATGTTTGGCGCTGACAAAAAGTTTTTCCTGTCCAAACAGTAATTCGCCGCGCCAATTGCGGATCATGATTCGGTGCTGCGGTGAGACTACCAGATCGGTCTTGGGTAGCGATTGTCCTAAGGCGCCCTCGCGAATGCGGATCGGCCGGTATTCTTCGTGGCGTCGCATTT
>CAZPQL010000004.1:0-78147 GCA_964588725.1 uncultured Rhodobacterales bacterium | reverse complement strand
CGCAATGCGAAAAGTGGGCACCGGTTTTCGGATTAAATTGCGCGCAAGATCAAAAAGATAGAGCCGCTCCGCTGATTCAGATAAAAAGGACGCGGCTCTAAAGCATATCGCGCTATAGCAGAGGTTTGGTGATCAGGCGCGCGGGGCGCATGTCGCCAAGGATTTCGATTTCAACCTCCAGTCCCTCAACCGCGCGCGCCGTGGGCACAAAACCCAGCGCGATGGATTTTTGCGCGAAATGCGAATAGCCACCCGACGTGCAGAAACCCTGGACTTTGCCGTCCAGCCAGATCGGTTCGTAGGCGACGACGTCGGCGCCTGCGGCGTCGACCTCAAAGGCGACGAGCTTGCGCCAAGCCCCCGTGGCCTTTTCCGCCAGTGCTGCAGATTTACCAATGAAATCAACGTCTTTGTTGTAAGACAGAAACCGGTCCAAGCCGGTTTCCAGCGGTGTGTAATCGGGGGAAAATTCGCGCATCCACGCGCCGAAGAACCGATCCAGCCGCAACGACATCATCGCGCGCATGCCAAAGGGGCGCAGGGCAAAATCAACGCCTGCCGCGCTCAGGGTGTTATATAGCGCCCGCTGGTTGTCAGCATCGCTGTAGATCTCATACCCAAGATCGCCGGTGTAAGACACGCGTTGCACCAGCGTGTCGCAGACGCCAATCGACATGGTTTTGACGTCCATAAAGCGAAATGCGGCATCCGAAACGTCGCCCGCTGTGCATTTTGCCAATAGATCGCGCGCCCGTGGGCCTGCGATCTGAAAGCCGATGCGCGTGGTTGAAACATTTTCAATGTTAACGTTGCTATCGGGCAGATGTTGCAAAAACCACCGCATGTGAAAAGCCTGCGCACCGAAACTGGCGATCAGTTTGAAACGGGTGTCCGACAGGCACGATACGGTGAAATCGCCGATCAGGCGTCCTTTGGGCGACAGCATCGGTGTCAGCGACATGCGCCCCGGTTCGGGAATGCGCCCGGCCATAATCCGGTCAAGCCACGCCCGCGCACCCGTGCCCGTCACCATGTATTTGCCGAAATTGGCGACTTCGTTGATCCCTACACCGGTACGCACCGCCATGACTTCCAAAGCGGTGGCTTCAAACGCATTGGAGCGGCGAAACGACGGGGTCTCCAAGCGCGGCGCGTCTTTGAGCGCAAAGTAGTTGACGACCTCCAACCCGTATTGCGCGCCGAAAACCGCGCGCTGGTCATCCCAGATGTCGTACATCGGCGTGGTTTGAAACGGGCGGCAGGCCGGGAGTTCCTCATTCGGGTAAGTGACCGAAAAGCGCCTTTGGTAGTTTTCAACGACTTTGGGGCGGGTGTAGCCCGGCGTGATCCACGGGCCGAAACGCGCCACGTCCATGGCGAATGTGTCGCGTTCGGTTTCGCCTTCGATCATCCACTGCGCGAGGCTGAGCCCGACACCACCGCCCTGGGAAAAACCCGCCATGACCGCGCAGGCCGACCAGTAATTGCGCAAGCCCGGCACCGGCCCGACCAGCGGGTTGCCGTCCGGGGCAAACGTAAACGGGCCATGAATGGTGTTTTTGACGCCCGCACGCGCAAGAATCGGATAGCGGTTATAAGCTAATTCGATCGAAGCTTCGATCTTGTCCAGATTGTCGGGCAAAAGTTCGTGGCCAAAATTATCCGGTGTGCCATCCACAGCCCATGGCACGCAGGGCTGTTCATAAAAGCCGATGCACAAGCCGCGACCTTCCTGGCGCAGATAGCTTTCGCCGCCCGGATCAACAACATGCGGATGTTCAATGCCGTTTTCATAGATTTCAGGGATGTCCTCGGTGACGATATACTGGTGTTCCATCGGGTGCAGCGGCAGATAGATACCGGCCATTGCCGCGACTTCGCGTGCCCACAGACCGGCGGCGTTGACAACGTGTTGTGCGTGAATAGTGCCGTCTTTGGTCACAACGTCCCACGTACCGTCGGGGCGCTGGTTGGTCTCGAACACCGGGTTGCGCAAGATAATGTCCGCGCCACCCATCCGCGCGGCCTTGGCGAAGGCGTGTGTGGTGCCCGAGGGGTCCAGATGGCCGTCGAGCGGGTCATAAAGCCCGCCAAGAATACCGTCGGTATTGGTGATGGGCGACAGTTTTTTGATTTCATCGGGCGTCACGATGCTGGTTTCCAGCCCCATAAAGCGGTGTTTGGCGCGCTCGGCCTTGAACATGTCCAGCCGCTCGGGCGTGTCAGCCAACGTCACGCCACCCACATGGTGCAGCCCGCAGCTCATGCCGGTCAGTTCTTCGAGTTCTTTATAAAGACGGATTGTATAGCCCTGCAGCGCCGCCATATTGGTGTCGCCGTTCAGCGTATGAAACCCGCCCGCCGCGTGCCACGTGGAGCCAGACGTCAATTCAGAGCGCTCGACCAACATCACGTCAGACCACCCTAGTTTGGTCAGGTGGTAAAGTACCGAACAGCCGACGACTCCGCCGCCGATAACACATACGCGGGTGGTGGTTTTCATGCGGGGCTCCCTGACTGGACAGGGGGACTATTGAGCGGGTTTATCGCCCCTACAAGTCCGAAAACGACACCCGGTGTCGTGACTGTAAAAGTTCCGCACATCGCGTGTGAAATCGGATCGCGCGGCGTTTATATTGGTGACAATCGTAGCGTCAGCGCGGTTTTGCGGGGTAGGCGCGCTGGTTTGCGGTCAGCACTTAACCGCCCTGTTTTTCCGGGATCAGCCCGCGCGGACTGAAGCGCAGCACCAGCAGCAGGATCAGCCCCATGGTCAGCAGGCGCATGTGGGCGGCGCTGTCGATCAGGTGTGACTTCAGCCAATAACCGTCGGCCATTCCCGCTGTGATCAGGCTCATCAGCCACAGGCCAATGGGCTCTACCTCGATCCACAGGAACCAGATCAGAAAGCCGCCTAGCACCGAACCCCAGTTGTTGCCCGAGCCCCCCACAACCACCATCACCCAGATCAGAAAGGTAAAGCGCAGTGGCTGGTATGTGGTCGGTGTGAACAGCCCGTCCATCGACACCATCATCGCCCCCGCGATGCCGCACACCGCCGAGCCCAGAATGAACACCTGCAAATGACGCTTGGTGACGTCTTTGCCCATGGCTTCGGCGGCTTCCTCGTTGTCGCGGATGGCACGCATCATGCGCCCCCAGGGTGATTTCAGCGCCATTTCCGACAGCCAAAGAATGATCAGCAGAACCACCGCAAAGAGGATGGCATAGGATACTTTGACGTAAAGCGAAGAGGCGTCAATCGCGGACAGCCCAAAGCGGTCGGCGGCGGCCAGAAAACTTTCGCTGGCCTGCAGGTCAACCTCTTTGGCGACGGGGCGCGGGATGCCGTTTACGTTTTTCACGCCGCGCGTCAGCCATTCCTCGTTCTTCAGAAAAGCGATGATAATTTCGGCGATGCCAAGTGTGGCAATCGCCAGATAATCCGAGCGCAACCCAAGTGAGATTTTACCGATTACCCACGCGGCCCCGGCGGCCAGAATACCACCGACGACCCACGAAATCAGGATCGGCAATTCGAGTCCGCCCAAAAATCCGGTACCGGCGGGATTGATTTTTTCAATCGCCTGAACCGAAGGATCGAAAACAAAACGAAATGTGAAAAACCCGATGACCATCAACGCGAACAGGGCCCAATTGCGGGCCCGCCCCGGTGCCATGGTTTTCCACAGCGCAATGGCCCAGACGATCGTACCCGCCGCGATAGCCAGCGCCAGCAGAATGCCAAAGCCGCCGACCTCCCACGCCTCTTTGACCGGCGGAACCGAGGTAATGACTGTCGCCATGCCGCCCAGTGCCACAAATCCCATGGTGCCGACCGAAAACAGGCCCGCATAACCCCACTGAATATTGACGCCCAATGCCATGACTGACGAAATCAGGCTCATGTTGATCAGGGTGAAGGCCACCGACCAGCTTTGGAAAAACCCGACGGCGATGAACAGGCTGAACACAAGGGCAAACAGCATGATATTGCGTGTATTTATGGTCATACCGATTGCCCCTTGAACAATCCGGTCGGGCGAAACAGCAAGACCAGAACCAAAATGGAAAAAGACACAGCGAATTTGTAATCGGTCGACAGCAGTTGCACGAGCGTTGTTGGTTCAAAGCCGTCAGGGACCAGATATCCAAGTACCTTTTTGAACGCGTAAGTGACGGATATTTCAGAAAACGCTATAACGACACCACCGGCAATCGCGCCCACCGGGTTGCCAAGTCCGCCAACAATCGCCGCCGCAAACATCGGTAACAAAAGCTGGAAAAAAGTGAAGGGTTTGAAGCTTTTATCAAGGCCGTACAGCGTACCTCCCACCGTGATCAGCACCGCCACCAGCAGCCAGACAATGGTGACCACGCGTTCGGGGTTGATACCCGATAATAGCGCCAGATCCTCGTTATCGGAAAACGCCCGCATCGATTTGCCCGTGCGGGTTTTATTCAGAAACCAGAACAGCGCGGCAACGACAACGACTGCAACCACCAGCGTGATGCCCTGTGACACCTTGATCGTCAGCCCCTCGGCAAGACCGGTTGCCGCCTTGAAATCGCGGGCCTTCAGAATAAACCGTGCGCCGTCGGCAAATTGCTGATCACCCGGGCCAATGATAAACCGCACCAGCCCGTTCATGATGAACATGACCCCCAAAGACGCCATGACCATGATGATCGGGGCGGCCTTTTGGCGTCGGTAAAACCTGTAGACAAACCGGTCGGTGACCAGCAAAAGCGCAGCCGACGCAGCAATACCAAATGGCAACGCCAGCAGCGCCGTTGGCAACGGCGCGATCGAAATGCCGACGCTTTGCATCCACCATGTGACCAGTATCACCACCATGGCACCAAAGGCCATCGTGTCGCCGTGGGCAAAATTGGAGAACCTTAAAATACCGTAGATCAACGTGATTCCCAGCGCACCAAGCGCCAGTTGGCTGGCGTAGGCAATCCCCGGAACCAGCACGAAATTTGCCAGGGCTATGAGCGCATTCAGAAAATCCATTAGCCGGCGTCCTCGCAAATCAGGAACGTGATGGTCGAAGTCGGCGGAATGCCGGCACGCAGTCGGTGCCAGAGAACCGATTTATCCCCCGCAGGCAACAGCGATTGTATGTCAGAGTCGCCCTCGGACCACACGAACGGGCCAGAGTCGGTCACATTTTGCACGGTGGTCGATATGTCGTTGTATTCAATCAAGAAACTGCCTTCACCTTTGGGTCCGACTTTGAGCGGCGATAAGGTAAATTTTGTGGTCGCCTGTGTGGCCTCACAGGCGCCAAGTTCGTTGCAGATTTTGGACGCCTGGCAGTTCAGCACCTGTTGGGCACCCTCGGCCATAGCCATTCCGGGGATCAAGTTAATCAATAGAACGACACGAAGAAACACCCTTACCCCCCCAAAAAGCTTTTGCGGACTTCGGGGTCGGCCAGCAACGCCTCGCCCGTGTCGGTGAACCGGTTGCGCCCCTGTACCAGCACGTACCCCTTGTCGGCGATATAAAGCGCCTGTCGCGCGTTTTGTTCAACCATCAGGATCGAAATGCCGGTGCGTGCCACTTCGATGATGCGGTCAAACAGCTCGTCCATCACTATCGGCGACACGCCCGCTGTAGGCTCATCCAGCATCAGAACTTTGGGCTGGGTCATCAGGGCGCGACCTACGGCGACTTGCTGGCGCTGCCCGCCCGATAGTTCACCTGCCGCCTGTCGGCGCTTGTCTTTCAGGATCGGGAACAGGTCATAGACCTGCGCCATGGTGCCGGAAATATCGTCTTTTCGCAAAAACGCGCCCATTTCCAGATTTTCCTCGACGCTCAGCGAGGTGAACACATTGGCGGTTTGCGGCACAAATGCCATGCCCTTGGCGACACGGTCCTGCGGTGAAAGGCCGGTGATGTCCTCACCGTCGATCAATACCGCGCCCTCGTGCATGTTCAGCATTCCAAAGATGGCTTTCATGGCTGTCGATTTGCCCGCGCCATTGGGCCCTACAATGACGGCGATTTCGCCTTTTTCAACGGCGACGGTGCACTCGTGCAGGATAGCGGCCCCTTTGCCGTAACCCCCGGTCATGTTTTCACCGATCAGAAAGCTCATGTTTTGGCCCCTGATTTTTTGGCAGGCTTGGCTTTGGCTTTGGCTTTGGGCTTTTTCACAGGTTTCGCGGCCTTGGGTGACTCAAAGCTGACCGCTTTGCCTTCTTTGTTCTTCAATCCCGTGCCCAGATAAGCCTCGATCACGCGTTCGTCGGCTTTGACCTCAGCGGCGGTACCTTTGGCCAGAACCGCGCCTTCGGCCATGACGATGACGGGATCGCACAGACGTGAAATGAAATCCATATCGTGTTCGATCATGCAAAATGTGTAGCCGCGTTCACTGTTCAGACGCAAAATCGCGTCGCCGATGGTGCGCAGTAACGTGCGATTAACACCGGCACCGACTTCGTCCAGAAACACCACCTTGGCATCGACCATCATGGTGCGGCCCAGTTCCAGCAGTTTTTTCTGTCCGCCAGAAAGATTGCCGGCCACTTCGTCAGCCAGATGCGAAATCGTCAGAAAATCGATCACCTCGTCAGCCTTGTCCTGCAAGGCCTTTTCCTCGGCTGCAATTTTACGCCGCCGAAACCACGTGTCCATCAGGTGCTCGCCCGACTGAGTCCCCGGCACCATCATCAGATTTTCGCGCACCGTCAGCGAGGCAAATTCGTGTGGGATCTGAAAAGTACGCAGCAAACCGCGGTGAAATAACTCGTGCGGCGGCAGGCCGGTAATGTCGTCGCCGTCCATGGTGACTTTGCCAGAACTGGCCTTCAAAACACCGGCTATCACGTTGAAAAGTGTGGTTTTTCCCGCACCGTTGGGGCCTATCAATCCGGTGATTGATCCGGTCTCTACCGTCAGCGTTGCGCCGTCAACAGCGCAAAACCCGCCAAAATATTTATGGATATCTTCAACGACGATCATTGTCGCCTTACCCCTATCAAAAACAGCCCGGAACCGGCCCGGGCTGTTCTGTCTTGGTCAAAAATCGAACTTAGCGGTATTGAACAGTCGTGACTGCCTCGCCTTTGATTTCGATTTCACGGTAGTTCCCGGCAGATTCGCCCGGTCCAATCAGCTCTACCGCCGAGCCGCCGACGTAGTCGATGTCGCCGCCGTCCGCGAGGATTTGCAGGCCTTTGGCCAGCTCACCCGGGAAGATTTTTTCGCCCGGTGCGTTGGCAACTTCAAAGACATGTTCTTTGAAATCGGCAGACATGTGCGAATTCGCAGCCTGCATTGCCAGCAGGATCAGCGCAGCCGCGTCGTAGCTTTCCGGCGCAAAAGGCGACGTGCCTTCAAATCCGTTGGCTGCGCCGATGTCGGCCATCATGGCCGCGCCGGGGCTGTCCGTGCCAGGCACCTGACCAAACGAACCGTTCAGATCAGCACCAATTGCGGCAGGCAGGCTGTCGCCGACCATGCCGTCAGGCAGAACGAACGTGTCAAACGCACCTGTGTCCAGAGAACTCTGGATGATGCCTTTGCCGCCCTGATCAAGATAACCGGCCACAACCAGAACTTCGCCACCGGCAGAGGCCAGCGCGCCGACTTCAGCCGAATAGTCGGCTTTGCCGTCTTCGTGGCTTGTGTTGATGGTCACGGTGCCGCCCGCGGCTTCAAAAGCTGCCTGAAACGCATCGGCCAGACCCTTGCCATAGTCGTTGTTGGTATAGGTCAGCGCCACGGTTTTGATGCCGCGGTCCATGATGTTGTTGGTCATAACCTGACCCTGACGCGCGTCAGAAGGTGCGGTGCGGAAAAACAGGCCGTCGTCTTCGGCTGTGGACAGCGCCGGCGATGTGGCCGATGGCGAAATCATAACGATGCCGTTGGTGCGTGCCACGTTTTGCAAAATGGCACCCGTCACACCGGAACAGTCGGCGCCCATGATGGCGGAAACCTTATCAGATGTGATCAGACGTTCGGCGGCAGCCGTGGCAGCGGCGCTGTCGATACAGGTCGAATCGCCGCGCACACCGACGACTGTGGAGCCGCCAAGGAACAGGCCGGAGTCTGATACTTCCTTGATTGCCTGTTCGGCAGCAGAGCCCATGGCAGGGGCCAGCGATTCAATCGGGCCGGTAAAGCCGATGATAATGCCGATTTTAACTTCGCTTGTATGCGAGGCGCCAAAAGCACCCGTCGCAAGCAGAGCCGAGGCCGTAGTGGCCAATAGTAGTTTTTTCATGATATTCTCCCAGTTGTGAATTCAGTACCAATCACATTAGGCCAGTATATTGCATTTGAAAAGATAGTATTTTCAGCATGCTGGCGTAAGTGGTTTGACTGACGATCCGGCACCTGCACCGTAAATAATCACCCCGCCGAAGCCCGTGCGCCGCGCTCGCGATAGGGTGTGGTGTCATAGTGCGCGCGGTAGCATTTGGAGAAATGCGACGGTGAAGCAAACCCGCAGGCCAGTGCGACGTTGATCACCGACATTTCGGTCTGCATCAACAGGTTGCGGGCCTTTTGCAAACGCATTTCCATATAATAGCGTTTGGGAGAACGGTCGAGATAACGGCGAAACAGACGTTCGAGCTGGCGAGTCGACATGCCTACGTCGCGCGCCAACAGGCTGGGAGATATCGGTTCTTCGATATTGTCTTCCATGATCTTGATCACGATGTGCAATTTCGGGTGGCGGACCCCGATGCGGGTGGGAATTGACAGGCGCTGTTCGTCGCGCGACGTGCGGATCGACGTGTAAATCAGGCTGTCGGCAACTTCGTTGGCAATTTCCAATCCATGATCGCGGGCGATGATATTGAGCATCAAATCAAGTGAAGACGTGCCGCCAGCCGAGGTATACCGGTTGTCGTCAACGGTAAACAGAGCCTTGGTGATTTCAACGTCCGGGAAATTTTCCTCAAATGAATCGTGGTTTTCCCAGTGGATGGTGCAGGTGCGCCCGTTCAGCAACCCGGCCCGGGCCAGCGTGTGGGCCGCAGTACACAGACCGCCGATTTTGACACCCTTGCGCCCTTCGCGACGCAGCCAGTTCAAAACCGGTTTGGTGCTGGCTTCCTGAATTTTAATGCCGCCGCACACGAGGATCGAATCGTCATGTTTCAGTTCGGACAGTCCACCTTCGACGGCGATTTGAACGCCGTTCGAGGCTATCGCAGGGCCACCGGTTTCGGTGACCAGAGTCCAACTGTAAAGTGATTTGCGCGATTTTCGGTTGGCGATGCGCAGCGGGTCGACCGCCGAAGCGAACGAAATCATCGAAAAATTGTCCAAGAGAAGGAAAACGTAGCGTTTTGTCTGCGGCGTGTGAGGGTCAGTCATGATCGTGCGGCCCCGGATCGAATCAAGAGAAGGCGCAGACCGAGTCGGGTCTCGCCCATGATTTCAGCCAATACTGACTTGGTAAAAAAGCACAAGAAAAATCGCGCAACAGCAATGAAAATGAAGGTTTTATTTGCTGGTCAAGCCCATGTGTCTTTCGTATAAACCGGCCTTGAATTTTACCCAACCGGATAAGGACGCAGCCCATGGCGCGTGCGTGGAACAAATCGGACTGGCGCACAAAACCGCGCATTCAGATGCCGACTTACAGGGATACGGCCGCGCTTAACGCCGTGGAAAAGCAACTGGCCAACTACCCTCCGCTGGTTTTTGCCGGCGAGGCGCGCAAGCTAAAAACGGCGTTGGGTCAGGTGGCGACGGGCAACGGGTTTTTGTTGCAGGGCGGCGATTGCGCCGAAAGCTTTGCCGAATTTTCAGCCGACACCATTCGCGACACGTTCCGCGTGATGCTGCAAATGGCCGTCGTGCTGACCTACGGGGCCAAATGTCCGGTGATAAAAATCGGGCGTATGGCCGGGCAATTCGCCAAGCCGCGTTCAATGGACATGGAAACTGTCGATGGGGTGGAATTGCCCTCTTATCGGGGCGATATCATCAACGGCTTTGATTTTACTGCCGCGTCGCGCGTGCCCGATCCCGATCGGATGCTGCAGGCCTACACGCAGGCCGCGGCGTCGCTGAACCTGTTGCGCGCGTTTTCGCAGGGCGGCTACGCCGATATCCATCAGGTGCATTCGTGGACGCTGGGATTTACCGAGGATGCCAAATCTTCGGACAAGTACCGTGCTTTGGCCAGCCGCATATCGGATTCGCTTGATTTCATGTCCGCGGCGGGGGTGAACGGCGGGACGTCTCATGCGCTGCACACAGTCGATTTTTATACGTCGCACGAAGCGTTGCTTTTGGAATACGAAGAGGCCCTTTGCCGGATCGACAGCACCACCGGCATGCCGGTTGCCGGTTCGGGCCATATGATCTGGATCGGGGACCGCACCCGCCAGCCTGATGGCGCGCATGTGGAATTCTGTAAGGGCGTGCAAAACCCCATCGGGTTGAAATGCGGTCCGACGCTGCAGGCGGACGAACTTTTACGTCTGATCGACACGCTGAACCCCGGCAACGAAGCCGGTCGCCTGACCCTGATCGCGCGTTTTGGAGCCGGTACAGTTGGTGATTATCTGCCGCGTCTGATCAAGGCAGTACAGGCCGAGGGCCGCAGTGTCGTTTGGAGTTGCGATCCAATGCACGGCAATACAATCAAATCGGCGTCGGGCTATAAGACCCGACCGTTTGATTCGGTGTTGCGCGAAGTGACCGAATTTTTTGCTGTCCATAAATCCGAAGGCACGCATCCGGGTGGCGTGCATTTCGAAATGACGGGTCAGGACGTGACCGAATGTACGGGTGGCGTACGCGCCATTTCTGATCAGGATCTGTCGGCCCGTTACCATACGGCGTGCGATCCGCGTCTGAATGCCAGTCAGGCGTTGGAGCTGGCGTTTTTGGTGTCCGAACAACTGTCCAAAAGGCTGGAAGAACGTCGCGCTGCCGGTTGAACGGGTCAGTCGTTGGATGCCACCAGCCTGAGGTATGGCCGCCGTGCGGCGTCGCCGCCGCCCTTGGGGACAGTTGTCGCCCGGTGGGTGAATCCCGCAGAGTCTTGCGCGAAACCCGGCTGAAGCACGGATTGTTGGCGCTGTTTTGTTGCGACAATACGGCTGACGTTCAGGTCGGTGATGGCAAAACGCGTCGGTGTGCTGGTAGGTGGCCCGTCGCAGGTCAGCCCGCCCAAAACCCGGTTGATTTTGCCGTCGTGACCGCGCATGGGCAACAGCAGCATTCTTGCTGGAATCGTGTTACCGCTCTGATGCGCAACCCGCAATTCCAATTGGACGATCCCGGGTTTGGTGAAGAAACCCTCCAGCAGGGCCTGAAATCTGCTGCGGTCACCGTGCTCGATCAAGGCGGTTGCGGGCATACCGCGCAATTCCATGCCCATGTAATCGCACAATTTCATCCCTGCCAGGCGAAAACGGAAATTGTCCCGTTCCACGCGTTCGATTACAAATGTGTGCTGTAGCGCCGATTCAAACGCCCGCGGATCAATTTCGGATCGCAGCGGGGCTACGCGTCCGTTGCGCAGTTCTTCCCAGTAATTGAGTAAAACCTTAAGCGCCGGCGTACTCATGACCTGGTGGCCTTGATACAAAAAAGGTTCATCGCTGTTCTCCTGCTTCTTACCTGACTTTTGGGTCTATAATCTAAGCTTTGTTGTGAAACAGAGGTGGATTTGTTAACCCTATGTTCGTAAAGCTTTCCCAAGTCTTAACGTTGCATAAAATTCGCCGAAACGAGAGGCAAAAATTGTTAAATGGTTAACTCGATGACCGGTTTTGCCAGTGCGAAAGGCAGCGACTCGCACGCCCAATGGGATTGGGATATCCGCAGCGTCAACGCCCGTGGTCTGGATGTCAGACTGCGTCTTCCGGACGGTTTTGAAGCGCTGGAAACCCTGTGTCGCAAGGCAATTACAGCGGCGGTGGCCCGGGGCAATGTTTCACTGGCGCTGCGGTTGCAGCGTGCCCCCGCCTCTGCGCCACTTGCAGTGAACGGCGATCAATTGGACAGCGTTGTTCTGGCGCTGAAAGCCGCCGAGGACGCGGCGGACAAACTGGGTTTGGTGCTGACCGCCAGTTCCGCGGCAACGTTGCTGGGCGTCAAAGGCGTGTTGGAACCCGGCGCGGCCACTGCGCGCGATAATACGGCGCAGGTCGCTGCGATGGCGGGCGAAATCAATGCGCTGATCGACGAATTCACCGCGTCACGTGCGGTCGAGGGCTGTGCTTTGGATAAAATTCTACGTCGACAGGTTGACGAAATCGCTGATCTTGTATCGCAGGCCCGTGATCTGGCCCGTGCCCGACAACCCGAGGTGGCGCAAAAGCTGCGCGATAATCTGAAAACGCTGCTGGACAACACCGACGGGCTGGACGAGGCGCGTCTGGCGCAGGAACTGGCAGTGCTGGCTGTGAAAAGCGACGTGACCGAAGAGCTGGATCGACTGAACGCCCATGTGTCGGCGGCGGACGCGCTGCTGGTGCAGGATGGCGCCGTGGGACGTAAACTTGATTTTCTGATGCAGGAATTCAACCGCGAGGCCAATACGTTGTGTTCCAAATCCGGTTCCACTGCGCTTACCAATGTGGGGCTGTCGTTGAAAACCGTAATCGATCAGATGCGCGAGCAAGTTCAGAACGTGGAATAATGGACGCTAACCCCAATATCCGTCGCGGTCTCCTGATCATCCTGTCCTCGCCTTCGGGGGCCGGCAAGTCGACGCTTTCGCGGCACCTGATGGAAAGCGACAGCGCGCTAAGCTTTTCTGTTTCTGCCACAACCCGTGCCCCGCGCCCGGGTGAAACTGACGGACGCGAGTATTATTTTCAGACCCGCACCGAATTTCAGGCGGCCGTCGCTGCCGGTGAAATGCTGGAACACGCCGAAGTGTTTGGCAATTTTTACGGCTCTCCAAAAGCACCGGTTCAGGCGGCGATTGCGCGCGGGCAGGACGTGTTGTTCGATATCGACTGGCAGGGTGGGCAGCAAATCAGCAATTCGGCGCTCAAGGACTCTGTTATCAGTATTTTCATCCTGCCGCCTTCCATTGCCGAACTCGAACGCCGTCTTAGCACGCGCGGACAGGACAGCGCCGAAGTGGTGGCCGCACGTATGGAAAAATCACGCGACGAAATCAGCCATTGGGCGGAATACGATTACGTTTTGGTTAACGACGATCTGGCGCAGTGCTTTGAACAACTGACAACGATCATCGCGGGCGAACGCTTGCGCCGCGACCGGCAACCGGGTCTGGTTGAACGGGTGCGCGGTTTTGACACTGAATTTAGCGGGACATCGACATGACCTTATACACGATTGCGGACAAAACACCGGTTGTGCCGGCAAGTGGCGATTACTGGATCGCGCCAGGGGCACATGTGATCGGTGACGTGGTGCTGGAAGAGGCCGCCGCCATCTGGTTTGGCGCGGTGTTGCGCGGTGACAACGAGCGCCTGCACATCGGTGCCGGAAGCAATATTCAGGAAAACGCCGTACTGCACACCGATATGGGCTATCCCTTGACCGTGGGACGCAACTGTACGGTCGGTCACAAAGCGATGCTGCATGGGTGTACCATTGGCGACGGCACGTTGATCGGCATGGGGGCGACGATTATGAACGGCGCGGTTATCGGTGCGGGATGCCAGATTGGCGCAGGCGCGTTGGTCAGCGAAGGCAAGATCATTCCGGACGGGGTTTTGGTTGTCGGGGTTCCGGGGCGCGTCGTGCGCGAGCTGGACACGCAAACCAAAGCGGCAATACAGCAGTCTGCATTGAATTATCAGGGCAATATGCGCCGGTTCAAAACCGGTCTGAAACCGCTTTGAGCGACGTTAAAATGTCATTTCAACGTGGTTTTCGCTTAGTTCAACGCTGAGTGCAGGACGTCGGTGCGCTGTGCATTCGCGCAAAACCGCGAACTGGATTTGTGCGGCTGACAGATCAGGCTGGGCACCCGGTTCGGTAAGCACCTGCCAATGTTCGCCTATGGTTTTGATTTTTTCGGCAGTGGCGCGAATACGCCAGTTGCGCCGGTGCAGCTTGACCTCGACCGTGCCACCGTATGGCAGCGCAGTTTCAATACACTGAACAGCCAAAAAGGCGATCTTGGCTTCGTGGCGCTGGATTTCCTGCTGTGGTAACCAGTGGATATCAAGACGCGTTCCCTTATAGGTGTCGTGCAGTATCGATACGATTTCCGGGCGCGCCAGCGACGCCGTCGGTGCCGCTGCTCCGTAGGCCAGACGGAAGAACCGGATTTTTGCCGTTGCCGTTTCAATCGAGTCTGAAATAAGCTGAAACTCGGGGGAATTGGGCTGCCCGGTCATGGACAGCAGTTCAAGACCGTTGCTGATTGCACCCAGCGGGCTGATCAGGTCGTGGCATATACGCGAACTGACCAATGCACCGATATCCAAAGGAGAAATTAACATGCGCGCCTGTCATTCAGCCAAAGATCGCGTGTTGACATGACGGCATTGCTTACACCCGGAACGCTGGTGCGCCACGCACTCAGACCTGACTGGGGACTGGGGCAGGTCCAGTCTGTCGCGCAGGGCAAGGTCACCCTAAATTTCGAAAACGCGGGCAAGGTCGTGATCATGGCGGAATCTGCCGATTTGCTGGCGGTTTCCGAAGAAACGCGCAATGATTGTTAAGCGTGTCAAAAAAATATATAAATCAACTAATGGTAGAAAATCAACCCCTGCGGATCAAACCTGTGAAATTGTTGTCATTTTCGTGCGATCCCGATAAAAGCATTTGGCCTTAGCTGAAAAACCGTTGTTTTGTTCGTAGATTGAAATGCCCAAAAAGGACCGAAATTTCGAATTGAGACTGGCCCGCTCGGCGGATGATCTGGTTGCGGCGCAACGGTTACGATACCGCGTATTTGTGCGTGAACTTGGCGCAACCGGCCCAACGGTTGATCACGAGAACCGGCTGGAGACCGATGGGTTTGACACCTTTTATGACCATCTTGTTCTTGTCGACCGGCGGCGCGATCCGGCGGCGCGCCAGCATATCGTCGGTGTGTACCGCCTGATGCGCGGAGACGTGGCCGCCGCCAATCGCGGGTTTTACACATCCAACGAATACGATCTGTCGCCCCTGTTGAATTCGGGGCGTCAATTGCTGGAACTGGGGCGTAGCTGCGTCCATCCCGACGTGCGCGGCGGCGTGGCGATGTACATACTCTGGAACGGACTGGCCGATTATTGTCTCGAGTACGGGGTTGAAATCCTTTTTGGCGTCGCCAGTTTTAACGGCATAAACCCCGCACCCATTTTACAATCCTTGTCCATGTTGCATCATCAGCACTTAGCCCCACCCGAATTACGCGTCACATCGCGCGAAACAAGACCGGATAGTTTTGCATTGATCGCGGCTGACTCGATCGATCGACGCGTCGCGATGGCCCAGACACCGCCCCTGATCAAAGCCTATCTGCGCCTTGGCGGCAAAGTGGGCGAGGGCGTGTTTATCGACCACGATTTCAATACCGTGGACGTGTGTCTGATGATGGATACCGACCTGATGTCGCGCAGTCACCGTCAGATATTGACCCGCGGCAAAGAGGTGCGCGGTGACTGATCCATATATCTGGAACCCCGACGAGGTGCCCGCAAAAATGTCGATGAGTTTTGGCGAGCGGGTGCTGGGACTGGCGCGATTGCTGGGTCTTGCGACGGTGATTTACAGCCTTTTGCTGGTGCTGGCGCTGGTGCGTCTGCTGGAGTGGCCATTTGGCCGCCGACCGGTTTCCCCATATGTTGTCCGGTTGGCGTGCCGGACCAGTATGTGGATTTTGCGCCTCCCGCTTACGGTTACCGGCACGCCCATGACCCAAAAGGGGGCCGTGGTGTGCAACCACGCCTCGTGGCTTGATATTTTTACGCTGAACGCGTCGCAGCAGGTGTTTTTCGTGTCGAAAACTGAGCTAAGCACGTGGCCGGTTATCGGGTTTATAGCCCGTGCAGCAGGTACGGTATTTATCGCGCGCAAAAGCCGCGACGCCGGCATTCAGAAAACCCTGTTTGAAGATCGGCTGAGTCGTGGCGACCGATTATTGTTTTTTCCGGAAGGCACCAGCACCGACACGTTGCGGGTTCTGCCGTTCAAATCAACGCTGTTTGCTGCGTTCTTCCCGCCGGACCTGATAGAAACAATGTGGATTCAGCCCAGCACTTTGGTCTACCACGCACCGCCTGATAAAGACCCGCGCTTTTATGGCTGGTGGGGCGACATGGCGTTTTTGCCGCATTTTCTGGCCACTTTGGGCGTTGTCAGGCAAGGGCGGGTCGAGCTGATTTTTCACACGCCTGTACGCGTTTCAGATTTCAAGGATCGCAAGGCACTGGCGCGGTACTGCGAAGAAACCGTTCGCAACGCTATGGTGAAATAGGGGCTAGTCCGGCGGCGTCAATAGCGCGCGCAACCCATCCAGAGCGCTGTCGCTGTTCCAAATTTCGTCACCGATCGCCAGAAAATCCGCGTGTGGCGCCAATTGCGCCGCCAGGGCGGCGGTCAGTCCGCCTTCGGCCACAAGCGGCACCTCGATCATCTGCGACCACCAGTAGAACAACTCCGGCGGTGCGGTCTCGCCGCTGCCCAAAGCTGAAGCCGCCACCGGTCCAAAGCTGACGTAATCGGCACCGGCTTCGCCTGCCGACAGGCCGCTGTCGCGCGATTGGCCGCAATAGGCACCGATGATGGCGTCTTTGCCCAGTTCCTTGCGGGCCGCGCGGACCTGTTTGGGCCCGTCGGTGAAGTGCACGCCGTCAAGTCCAAGGCGGGCGGCCAAACGGTAATGGCTGTCGATCACCAGCGCGACGTCGCGGGCGTGGCAGATGTCGCGCAGTGTATCGCAGGCGTGCGTCAGTTCGGTTTCGTCCTGTGTGACCAGCGACAGGCGCACACATGCGATGTCGCGCCCGTCAAGCACGCGTTCCAGCGTCGGTGCGAAAGTGGCCAAATCAAAGTGGCCGGGCGTGATCAGATAAATCTGCGGCGGATCGCTCTGGGGCATTCTTAATCCTGTGGTAGCCTTGGGCCATATTATTTGGGGTCCAGCGTAGACACGAAATCCATCGCGAGCGCCAGTAGCGCCGCACGAGAAGATTATTGCGTCGTCGCGTCGCGCAGCATTTGCGCCGGCCCTTCGTCGTGTGTCGGTTCATGTCTTCTTGTACTGGTTTGCCGCCCAGCGTATCACCGCCTCCAATGCAAGGGAAATACGATGTCCGGAACGGATCACGGTAAGGATGAAGGTTGGGGCGGCGCGCAGCCCGCCATGATCCTTGTGGCACCGCAAATGGGCGAAAATATCGGTGCGGCGGCGCGCGCCATGTGGAATTTTGGACTGGAGCGCCTGCGCCTTGTGTCCCCGCGCGACGGTTGGCCGAATGCACGCGCCGTGGCCATGGCCAGCGGGGCGGGGCGGGTGCTTGATCAGGTGCAGGTTTTCAGCCGGACAACCGACGCGCTTGGTGATCTGAATTACGTTTTCGCCACCACAGCGCGCCCGCGCGATCTGACCAAAGAAGTGATCAGCCCCGCGCAGGCGATGGCGCGGTGCAAAACACTGGCACAGCGTGGACAAAAAGTCGGGATCATGTTCGGACCCGAACGCGCCGGACTGGCCAATGCCGACGTGGTGCGCGCCAACGCGCTGATTTCGGTGCCGGTCAACCCGGCCTTTGGATCGATCAATCTGGCGCAGTGCGTGTTGCTGCTGGCCTATGAATGGCGACGGCACAGCACCGAAATTACCGACGTTGCAAACCCATGCAAATCGCGTCGCGCCACGCAGACCGAGGTAGAAAAACTATATCAGAGCCTGTACGCGCGGCTGGACGAAAAAGGCTTTTTCTTTCCCGACCATAAAGCTGAAAGCATGGTTTTGAACCTGCGCAACATGTTGTCGCGTTTGCCGCTGACCGATACCGATATCCGCACCCTACACGGAGTGTTTCGTGCACTGGGCGAACCCCCGCGTGGTGATGGGTGACACCGCTTGCGACCTTAAGGTTAAGGCCCTAGACACAAGTTAAAAGGGAGCGAATCCATGGTTGAAAAACGTGCGGTTTTTGAAGATGTATCCGGTGACATTCCCGCCGATATGAAACGCGATTTGCGCGGTGTCGACACCAGTCACGACGGCGCACGCCGCGCCATCCGTATCTGGCTGGGTGTGCTTTTTACCATGGTGTTCGTGATGATCGTGGTGGGCGGTCTGACGCGGCTTACCGACAGCGGGCTGTCGATCACCGAGTGGAAACCAATCACCGGCGCCATACCACCGACATCTGAAGCGGTCTGGACCGAGGTGTTTGAGAAATACAAAGCCACGCCGGAATACGATCTGCAAAACAAGGGCATGAGTCTTGCGCAGTTCAAAGGCATCTACTGGTGGGAATGGAGCCACAGACAGTTGGGTCGCAGCATCGGGCTGGTCTGGGCTTTGCCGTTCCTTGTGTTCCTGATCGCGCGCAGAATACCGCGCGGCTGGACAGTCAGGTTACTGGCCATCGGCGTACTTGGCGGGGCGCAGGGTGCGCTTGGCTGGTGGATGGTAGCCTCGGGTCTGACCGGGCGCATGGTGGATGTGGCCAGCTATCGGCTGGCCATGCATCTGGGTCTGGCGTTCATTATTCTGGGGCTGATCGCGTGGTATATCATGGCGCTGGGGCGCAGTTCGGCTGATCTGATGCGGGCGCGCCGCGCCGGCGAGCGGTCGCTGGCGTTGCGCGCGCGGGTGCTGAGCGCGCTGGTTTTCGTGCAAATCCTGCTTGGGGCACTGGTCGCGGGGATCGATGCGGGACGCAGCTATATAGACTGGCCGCTGATGAACGGCGATTTTTTACCGCCGGAGAGCTTTGAACTCACGCCGCTTTGGAGCAATTTTTTCGAAAACCCCGCACTGGTGCAGTTTGATCACCGCATGTTGGGATACTTTGTTGTTCTTTATGCAATCTTTATCTGGTGGCGCAGCCGCCGCTCGGCGCTGCGTGCCGTCAAAAAGGCCTTCAGCCATGTGCTTGTTGTGGTGCTCGTGCAAATGGGGTTGGGGATATCCACGGTGATTATGGCGGCCCCGTGGGATATCGCGATTGTCCACCAGATTGGCGCTGTGCTGACCCTGACGCTGATATTGCGCGCGCGGTTTGCGGCGCTTTACCCCACCAGCCAATCGTTGCGATAGGACCCCGACATGTCTGAGCCTTATGCCGCGCTGATGGCGCATGTGAAACAGACCACGGCGCTGGGGCAGATATCCGGCCTGCTTGGCTGGGATCAGGAAACCATGATGCCCAGAGGCGCGTCCGCGCAGCGCGCCGAATGGTCCGGCGCCCTGGCCAGCACCATGCACGCACGCCGTGTTGACCCGCAAATCGGCGACTGGCTGGCGGCGATCGACGACACCAGTCTGGACGCCACCGCACAGGCGAATTTGCGCCATATCCGGCGGTCTTTCGCGCGCAGCACTAAAATTCCTGCCGATTTGGCGGCGGCGCTGGCGAAACTGACGTCAAAGGCGCAGGGGATTTGGGCAGATGCGCGTGCGGCGGACGATTTTGCCGCTTTCGCGCCAACGCTGCGCGAGGTGCTCGATCTGGCCCGGCAGCAGGCAGCGGCGCTGGCAGAAGGTGGCGATCTTTATGACGCGCTGCTTGACGGGTATGAACCTGACATGACCGGCAGCCGTCTTGACGACATATTTGGCCGCCTGCGCCCGGGACTGGTAGATCTGCGGGCGCGGATCAAGGAGTCGGGAGTGACCGCGCCGAAGCTTGATTTCGACTTTGCCGAAGATATCCAGATGGCGCTGTCGCGCGAGCTGGCCGGTGCGCTTGGCTATGACTGGGCGCGCGGACGACTGGATAAAGCCGTGCATCCCTTTTCGTCGGGCAGCGGCACCGACACCCGCATTACCACGCGGGTGGATGTGCGCAATCCGTTCAACTGTTTCTATTCGACGATTCACGAGGTGGGGCATTCTTGTTACGAGCAAAGCATTGATAAGGCATACCTTTTGACGCCACTCGGGCGCGGCGTGTCGATGGGTGTGCACGAAAGCCAAAGCCGGATTTATGAAAATCAACTGGGGCGCTCGCGGGCGTTCTGCGGGTGGTTGTTTGGGCGAATGGTTGACCGTTTTGGCGATTTCGGCATCGCGAACGAGGACGAATTCACCTTGTTGGTGAACGCGGTTTCCGCCGGTTATATCCGCACCGAATCCGACGAGGTTCAGTATAACCTACACGTCATGCTGCGTTTTGATCTGGAACGCGCGCTGATTTCTGGTGATCTGCAGGTGTATGATCTGGAAGCCGCCTGGAACGACCGTTTCGCCGCCGATTTCGGCTATCCGGTCGACAAGGCGTCAAACGGGGTGTTGCAGGACGTGCATTGGTCGGTCGGGCTGTTTGGTTATTTCCCGACCTATTCACTGGGGAATATTTACGCGGGCTGTCTGTTTGAGGCGCTGAAAACCAATGTGCCGGAGCTGGAAAACGATCTGGCACGGGGGGAAACCGCTGGCGCCACCGCGTGGTTGCGCGAAAATGTTCAGCAGTTTGGCGGGCTTTATCAGCCGCGCGAGGTGATCGAAAAGGCGGCCGGCCGGGGTGTCAGCGAGGCGCCGCTTTTGGCCTATCTGGAGCAGAAATTCAGCGGTCTTTACGCGTTGTAGGGCGCAGATAAGAGTTTGCGCAAAAAAAGTAGCCCTGAATTTATTGATCCCACTCCGGCGGGCGTTTGTTCATGAACGCGTCCAGACCTTTAATGGTTTGCTCGAACAATAAATTTTCTGCCATAACGTCGCCGGTGAAAGTGTAAGCGTCCTGGATGTTCATTTCGAGTTGCCGGTAATAGGCGTGTTTGCCAATCTTGACTGCCGCGCCCAATTTTGACGCCACAGTTTGGGCCAGTGCGCGGGTTTCCGTTTCCAGCAAATCAAGTGGGACGACGCGGTTGATCAATCCAATGTCGCGCGCTTCTTCGGCTTGGACAAAATCGCCCGTCGTCAGCATTTCAAAGGCTTTTTTGGTGGGCACATTGCGCGACAGAGCCACCATGGGCGTTGAGCAGAACAGACCGATATTGACGCCATTGACGCCAAAGCGCGTACCCGACGCCGCCACCGCCATGTCGCAACTGGCGACCAGCTGGCAACCGGCGGCCGTGGCAATACCGTGCACCTGCGCAATAACAGGTTGCGGCAGCGCCCGTATGGTGGTCATCATTTTGGTGCAGCGTTTGAAAACGTCGACAAAATAACCATGTCCTCCGTCCTCGGCTTGCCGCCCGTTGGTCAGCTCGCGCAAATCATGTCCGGCGCAAAATGCCTTGCCCGCACCCCTAATAATCACGGCGCGGATATCCTTGAGCTGTGCTATTTCGTCAAAAGCGTCCTGAAGTGCCTGTAACATTTCGTCTGACAGCGCGTTCAGATTTTCGGGTGTGTTCATTGTCAAAGTTGCGATATTCTGCGCAATCTGACGCTTGAGCGGGATTTCATTCATTTGACGCGGCCCGTGTTTGACTGGTGTATGGGCGAGCTTACGGGGTGCGCCGGTGTTGTGAAAGGTCCAAAATGACATTGAAGATGGATGGAGCAGCGCTGGCGGCATTTACGACTGCCGAATTTCCACAAGCGGGCGATGGATATCGCATCGACGCGCTGTCTATGGACGGCATTACTGTGTCGATGGATGTCGACGACAGCCATATTCGCCCGGGCGGCACGGTGTCGGGACCAACCATGTTCGCGCTGGTTGATGTGACCATGTACCTGTTGGTGCTGTCGCGCATCGGGCCGCAGGCGCTGGCGGTAACGACCAATTGCTCCATCGATTTCATGCGCAAGCCCGGACTGTCAACGCTAAGCGCCAAAGCGCGGGTGCTGAAACTGGGACGCAGTCTGTGCGTCGGCGAAGTGCACCTGTATTCCAATGGTACGGCAGACCCCGTAGCGCGCGCCAATCTGACTTATGCGTTGCCGCAAAGTGGCCCATAGTTGGGGGTATTATTATACCTTATTTATAAGTCATTGATATAACACAGTTAAATATAACAATCCAGCCTTGACGCCATCCTGTAAATCCTTAGACCCGCCGGTGAAATGAACAACACCGCCTGCGATACGCTCAGGCACAAGTGAGGTGAACACATGAAAACCTTTACGGCGACACCTGCGGATATCGACAAAAGCTGGATCCTCATCGACGCAACCGGCGTCGTTCTGGGGCGTCTGGCGTCGATCATTGCGGCGCGGCTGCGCGGCAAACACAAAGCCACGTTTACACCGCACATGGATATGGGCGACAATATCATCGTGATCAATGCCGATAAAATCCAACTGACCGGTAAAAAGCGCAGCGACAAAATTTATTACTGGCACACCGGTCATCCCGGCGGCATCAAACAACGCACTGCGGGCCAGATACTTGAGGGCCGTTTTCCCGAACGTGTCATCACAAAAGCTGTCAAAAGGATGTTGCCGGGCGGACCGCTGTCGCGCCAGCAATTGACCAATCTTCGCGTTTATGCCGGTGCCGCGCACCCGCACGAAGCGCAAAACCCCACGGTTCTGGACGTCGCGTCCATGAATAGTAAAAACACCCGGAGCGCCTGATCATGAGTGATGAAATCAATACTCTGGAAGATTTGAAAGATGTGGTCGCAGTGGCCGAGGACGCGGGCGTCGCGACAGCGACTCAGCGCGAACCCCAGCGCGATGATCTGGGACGTTCCTATGCCACCGGCAAACGCAAAGATGCGGTGGCGCGGGTATGGATTCGTCCGGGTTCGGGCAAAGTAACAGTGAATGGCCGCGAAATGGACAAATATTTTGCCCGTCCGGTGCTGCAAATGGTTTTGCGTCAGCCGTTCGAAGTGGCCGGTGTGTCCGGTGAATTCGACGTCAATGCCACGGTCAAGGGTGGTGGTCTGTCAGGGCAGGCCGGTGCGGTCAAGCACGGCATATCCAAAGCCCTGCAACTTTACGAGCCGTCTCTTCGCGGTGCGCTGAAAGCCGCCGGCTTTTTGACCCGCGACAGCCGCGTGGTAGAACGCAAGAAATACGGCAAGCGCAAAGCGCGCCGCAGCTTCCAGTTCTCTAAACGCTGATGAATTGGATACTGCAGGAAAATCAAATGGGTCGCGGTCGGGCGGCCCTTTTGCGGTGTCGGGTTGGCTGAATTTGTGACCATATCAGCGTAGCCGAATCAAATGCAAACATTCGTAGACCACATACTCCCGTCGTTTCAGTCTCTGGGGATTTGGGGCTATTGGGTATTGGCATTTTTTGTTTTCTTGCAGGGGTTTGCACTAACCAGCGCGCTGAGTCCGGCCACCGCTTTTGTGGTTCTTGCCGGTGCTTTGGCGGCACAGGGCGTTTATGACCTTGGCGACATGATCTGGTTTGTAGGGATTGCCGACACACTGGGGGCCGAAATCAGCTACCGGCTCGGGCGGCGTTCACAGAGTTGGATGAGCAGCAAAACCAGATTTGTGCCGCAAACCGCTTTGGAGCGCAGCCGTGGGTTTTTCGACAAATTCGGTGCCTTTGGACTATTGATTGGCCGGTTTGTTCCCATGGGGGCGTTTGTACCGCTGATCGCGGGGATTACGGAAATGCCCCCACGCAGGTTTGTTATTTGGAACATTATCGGCGGCTTTGCGTACGCTTTGGTTCTGTTACTGGTCGGGTATTTCTTTGGTTCGGCACTTGATCTTATTTCCACTGCCGTGACGCGTCTTGGATTGTTCTCGTTGGTCTTGGTCGTAGCGCTTGTTTTAATTTGGTTTCTTGCGGTCAGGCTGCGCCGCATGGTGCCGTTTTTTGTTTCGATCGCGCGCTCGGTCGGTGGATCGATCGGCGATAATCCCGAGTTCCGCGCACTCGTTGCCCGGCATCCGCGCAGCTTTCGTTTTCTGGCGCATCGGGTGTCTCTGACCAGTTTTGCCGGCCTTCCAAGCAGTTTGTTCGCGGTATCTTTCTTTTATTTTGGCGCACTTCTGGCTGGATCGATACTGGAGTTTATCCTGAACGACACCGTCGCCCTGACCGATATTCGCCTTGCCAATCTATTTTTCGCATTTCGTGATCCGACTTTGGTGTCATTTTTTACCTATGTCACGGCACTTGGATATTGGAAAACCATTGGAGTGCTTGCGCTTGGCGTTTCGGTGGCCATGGGCGTTACCGCGCGCATGTGGATGGTGCCGGTTTTGTGGGTCGTGCTTGTCGGCAATCAAACAACGGTATTTGTTCTCAAGCTTTTGTTTGCCCGACCGCGCCCCGAAATTGCCGTTTATGCCGAAAGCAGTTATTCTTTTCCCAGCGGTCATGCCGCCGTAAGTTTTGCGTTTTTCGGGCTGCTGACATATTTCGTCATGCGCCAGAAATTGGCCCCCCCGATATTATCCCTGTTAATTGGAAGCAGCGTGATTTTTTTGATCGGCCTCAGCCGCTTGTATTTGGTAGAGCATTATCTATCCGACGTGTTGAACGGATATCTGGTAGGGGCTTTATGGGCTTTTGCAGGTGCGTGGTTCTTAGAGTGGCGCCACAACAAATCACCCGTAAACTTGGGTCAAATTCCCGGCGGAACAGCACGAAAGACCGGATACGCGGTTTCTTTCGTAACAGTGCTGGCAGCTGTTCTGGTGGTCACCACATATCAGCCGGAGCGGATGTTCATAAGGGCAGTTGCGCCTGAAACTCTGGATACAAGTGTAGAGCAAGCGTTGGCAGATGAACGCATCAGCATTTATTCTGAAACCCTGACCGGACGGGTGCAACAACCCATCAGCATAATTATTCTTGTCCGCGATGAATCACAGTTTCTTGGGTTGTTTTCCAAGACGGACTGGGTTTTGGCGGACGACCCCGGAGGCAGAACGTTGTCGCATGCAGCGGCAGCGGCATGGCTTGGACTGCCTTACCGGAACGCGCCGGTTACGCCATCGTTCTGGCGTGGGCGACCTCATGATTTCGCGTTCGAGCGCCAGACCGGTGACGTCAGCATACGCGAGCGGCACCACGCAAGATTCTGGAACAGCGGTTATGAAACCCGGGACGGAAAAACAATTTTTGTCGGCACCGCCAGTTTTGATGACCGCCTGAAATGGGGTCTGACGCATCACATTGCGCCAAATATCGACGCCGAACGTGATTTGCTGGTAAAGGCACTGACAGGCGTCGGAATAAAAGGTGATACGCGACGCGTGCGATTGCTGACGCCGTCGATGGGCACAAATATGACCGGTGATCTGTTTTTTACGGACGGTTGGGCTGTGCTTTTGGATGTTGGAAACTGATGAGGTTACCCTCTTACCGGGCGTCGGTCAGCTATACGCTGGACTTTTTGTATTTTATCGGGTGAATGGCACGGCATGAGATTTGGCAAATCGATAGAACATTGGGTCAAGCGCAAAACGCCCGCGCGCTGGCGCAAGTATATCAAAAGCTCGGCGTATCAGCGGGTGGTCGAACGCAATGCCCCGATAGACCTGATTGTGCACGTTGGGGCGCACTTTGCCGAAGATGCCGCTTATTACGAAAACCTTGGTGCGCGAACGGTTTTATGGATAGAAGCCGACCCCGACACGTTCGCACAGTTGCAAAAAATCCTGAAAGACCGTAATGGTGGCGCAACACGTCACCTGTGCGATTGCGCGCTGGTGTCAGCACGCCAAGGCGAAACACTGGGGTTCAACCGCTTTATAGGCGACGGGTCGTCAAGTTCTGTCTACCTGGCGTCGGACGCCATGAAAGCGCGGTTCGCGCAAGTGCGCGAAACCGGCGAAGTGCTGGAAATGCAAACAAAAACCCTGCCCGATATTTTGCGCGCGCACGGTGTTTCGGTGGCAGAGTTTAGCCGAGCGATGCTTGTGGTCGACGTACAGGGGCACGAAATGTCGGTGCTCAGCGGCTTGGGTGATCTGCTGCGCAGTTTTGCCTTTTGCAAATGCGAGGTTTCGCGTTTTGAAACCTATCAGGGCGGTGCGCGGTTCGAGGACCTTGATGCGCATTTCAGAGCAGCAGGATTTAGATTGGTGTCGCACGCCTATTTTCGGGTGCCACGCCACGGCGACGTGCTGTACCAAAACGACGCAGGAATATAGCTGGATATTTCAGCCTTTGTTAACTATCTGATGTTGAGTCTTGAACAAAGTTCCACGGGACCGCAGGCAATGGGCAAACACAGCGCGGTAGTGCGCGACATCAGCTATTCGACAACCGCCAAGACACGGCGTGGCCGGATCATGATCCGTGCGGTCGAAAATGCCACGGGACGGTTGCGCCTGATCAGACGCGCCAAAGGATACGAAAACGAAATCACGCCAGATCGCGATTTTTGGAAAGTGATGACCGAACGGTACGATCTGACACTTGAACTGATGTCCGGGTCGCTGGACAATATCCCCCGCACGGGGCCGCTGATTTTGATATCAAACCACCCTTACGGTATTCTGGATGGTTTGATGATGGGCAGTATTCTGTCCCAAACCCGCGACGATTTTCGCATTCTGGCCCATCGTATTTTTCAGAAAGCCGAAGACATCAACAAGGTGATCCTGCCGATCAGCTTTGACGAAGACCGCGCAGCGTTAAAATTGAACCTGCAAACACGCAAAACGGCGCTGAATTACCTGGGGCAAGGCGGGGCCATCGGTATTTTCCCCGGCGGTTCCGTTTCAAGCTCACGGCGCCCGTTTGGCGTGCCCATGGACCCGGGCTGGCGCACGTTTACCGCCAAAATGATCGCCAAATCGGGCGCAACCGTGGTGCCGATCTATTTTGAAGGCAGCAATTCGCGGCTGTTTCAGATGTGCGGGCATTTGAACCTCACGCTGCGCACGGCTCTTTTGATCAAGGAATTCAAACGGCGTGTAGGCGCACCCGTGCGCATTGCGGTCGGTGAACCGCTGGCGCGCAATCAGTTGCAAAAGCACGCCTCCGATCCCGCCGCGATGATGGAATATCTGCGCCGTCAGACCTATGCGCTGTCGCCCGAACCGGTGAATTGCAACATTTACGGCAAGGACTTTTAGACCGTGGGCGTCGGGATATTTGATAGCGGGCTGGGCGGATTGACGGTGCATACCGCGATCCGTGAACATATGCCCGACTTGCCCCTGGTCTATTACGGCGACAATGCACACGCCCCTTACGGGGTTCGCGATTCCGAAGATATTTACCGCCTCACGACACGGGGTTGCTCGCGTCTGTTTGACGCCGGCTGTGATCTCGTGCTGCTGGCGTGCAATTCCGCGTCTGCCGTGGCGCTGCGCCGCATGCAGGAAGACTGGGTTCCCAAAGACAAGCGTGTGCTTGGTGTTTTTGTGCCGATGATCGAGGCACTGTCCGAGCGCAGCTGGGGCGATAATTCACCACCACGGGAAGTGGCGGTCAAACATGTGGCGCTTTTTGCCACGCCTGCAACCGTGGCCAGCCGTGCGTTTCCCCGTGAATTGGCGTACCGGGCTATCGGCGTCGACGTGGAGGCACAACCCTGTGGTGGTCTGGTGGACGCGCTGGAAGACGGCGATCTGATCTTGGCCGAAGCCCTGGTGCGTTCGCATGTCGCCGCATTGTTGCGCCGCATGCCCCACCCCGACGCCGCCGTTCTTGGGTGTACGCATTACCCGTGGATGCACGATATTTTTCAAAGCGCCCTTGGGGAAAACGTGCGCGTTTTACCTCAGGGTGAAATCGTTGCCAAAAGTCTTGCGGACTATCTTGATCGCCACAGCGGGCTGCGCGGGCAGGGCGGCGAGACGATCTATCTGACCACGGGCGAAGCGGACGCGGTGACGACGCAGGCCATTACGCTGCTCAAGCGCAAAGTCGAATTTACCGCCGCGTGATTGCGCGCGCACCTGAAATAGCCTAAAGCGCCGAAACGCAAACGCCGCAATCGGACCCGCCAGATGACACAGGCAAAAAAAATCGCAATTTTGGGTGCGTCCGGTTACACAGGCGCCGAACTGGTCCGCCTGATTGCCGGTCACAACGGCATGGAAATCATGGCTCTTTCGGGGGAACGGAACGCGGGCAAACCCATGGCCGACGTGTTCGCACATTTGCGCCATCTGGATTTGCCGCACTTGCAAAAAATCGCCGACATTGACTTTTCGCACCTTGATCTGGTGTTTTGCGCTTTGCCTCACGGGCATTCGCAGGCCATCGTCAGGGAGTTGCCCAAGTCTGTAAAAATCGTCGACCTTGGTGCGGATTTTCGCCTGCGCGATCCGGCGGCGTATGAAAAATGGTACAACCGACCCCACGACGCACCGGACATCCAGCCCGAGGCGGTTTACGGGCTGACCGAATTTTACCGCGACGCGATTGCGTCGGCGCGCCTTGTGGCGGGCACCGGGTGCAACGCTGCGACGGTGCAATACGCGATTCGCCCGTTGATTTCAGCGCAAGTCATTGATCTGGATGATATTATCTGTGATCTCAAGAATGGCATATCCGGCGCGGGCCGGGCTTTGAACCAGAACATGTTGTTCGGTGAACGCGCACAGGACGTGATGAGTTACGCACAAGGCGGGACACACCGCCATATCGGCGAGTTTGATCAGGAATTTTCGGCCATTGCCGGGCGCGATGTCAAAATCATGTTCACGCCGCACCTGGTGCCTGCCAATCGCGGCATTCTGGCGACGTGCTATGTTATGGGCGATCCAAGTCAAGTGCATGATGCGCTAAGCGCGGCTTACAACGACGAAAAATTTATTCATGTGCTCCCATTTGGTCACATGCCCGCGATGAGCGATGTGCAGGGCTCCAATCTCTGTCATATTGGTGTGGTTGCGGATAGATTACCGGGGCGTGCCACAGTGGTGGCGACGCTTGACAATCTGACCAAAGGCTCGTCCGGGCAGGCGGTGCAAAACGCCAACCTGATGCTGGGGCTTGATGAAACACAGGGGCTGCAAATGGCCCCGCTATTTCCATGAGGGCACTATGGCCGGACTAAAGAAAAGACGACGTATTCAGCTTATTGTTGCTGCGCTGGCCTTTATGGCGCTGGCCACGGCGCTGATTGGTTACGCGTTTCGCGACGGAATTTCCTATTTCCGCTCGCCAACGCAAGTGGCCGAATCGCCGCCACCGCCGGGCGAGACTTTTCGCATTGGCGGACTGGTGGTCGAAGGCTCGTTGATCCGGGGTCAGGGCAAGACGGTGAATTTTGCAGTGACCGACCGCGGGGCATCGATCGCTGTGGCGTATACCGGCATTCTGCCCGACCTGTTCACCGAAGGTCAGGGCATGATCGCCACGGGAAACCTGATCGACAACACGTTCATTGCCACCGAAATACTGGCCAAACACGACGAGACCTATATGCCCAAAGAAGTCGCCGATGCGCTTAAAGCGCAGGGCGTGTTCAAGCCAACGAACGGTGAATAGATAAATATTTAACGATTGTTGTGCAGCTTTCGCCGCATATTATTGCGGAGAGGGCGATGAAATCTGTTCAGCAAATTGCCGGTGATATCGTGGCCCGCGAAGGTGGCTATGTGGATGACCCGGATGATCCCGGCGGCGCCACCAATTTTGGTGTGACCATCGGCACCATGCGCCGGCTTGGCCTTGATCTGACTGGTGACGGCATTGTGGACCGGCGTGACGTGAAATCGCTGAACGCCGCTCAGGCCACCGAGATATTTCTGGAACATTATTATCGCCGACCGAAAATCGCGGAACTGCCCGCTGCCGTTCAGGCGTCGGTGTTTGATATGTATGTCAACGCAGGTGGCAATGCTGTGAAAATTCTTCAGCGTCTGCTGGGTGATTTTGGCGTTCAGACCGGGGCGGACGGTGCCATAGGTCCGCAAACGATTGCCGCCACCGCAAAGGTGGCGCAACTTGCCCCTGATCATCTCAATGACGCCTACGCGATTGCACGGCGCAATTATTATTACGATCTGGCCGACACACGGGTTAAATCACGCAAATATGCGCGCCGCCGTGACGGCGGCAAAGGCGGGTGGATCACGCGCGCCGAGGAATTTATGGCGCAAAGATATCACCTGAGCGATGCGCAACACAAAGAAAGGGTAGCCCAATGGGACTGATGGCAAGGATCATGGGGATGGGCGATCTCAGTCGTGGAATCGGCAGCGCGGTCAGCGGCGTGTCCGAGGTTTTTGTGCCGAACGCCACCAAACGCATGTTAAGCGAGGCGGCGGTGCTGCACGGCGCCATGGGGCAATTCGGAGCAGAGTTTTCTCAGTCGCCGGTCGGTTGGTTTGATCGGTTTGTGAACGGTATCAACCGCTTACCGCGCCCTTCCCTGGCTATGGGCACGCTGGGGCTGTTTGTATACGCCATGGTCTCACCAGCGCATTTTGCGACTCGGATGCAGGGGCTGGCGCTGGTGCCCGACCAAATGTGGTGGCTGTTGGGGGCGATTGTGTCGTTTTACTTTGGCGCGCGTGAAATGCACCATATTCGTGGCAACCGTGCACGACCACCGACCGTGGCAGCACCTACGTCACACGATTCAAGTTTATCGTCTGTGGCAACGTCCGGTCGAGCGCCTTCGCCGGTGACGCAAAGCGACAACGCCGCGGTTGACGATTGGAAAAGCACCCGGCGACGTTAAGGCAACACTGGGGCAATTAGCCTCTGTTCATCACGTGTTATGTTATTTGCCCGCGCGCATTAATTCCCTATGATCCCGCGCAACGCATAGGGGTCTTATCATGAACGCTGAACTTGGACATTTCGCCCTGATACTGGGGTTCGCCGTCGCCATTGTGCAGATGATCGTACCGATGGTAGGCGCGCAAAAAGGCTGGCAGTCGTGGATGGACATCGCCGTGCCCGCGGCGATCTCGCAGTTTGTCATGACGTTGCTGGCTTTTGGCGCGCTGATGTGGGCGTTTATCGTGTCAGATTTTTCACTGCAGGTTGTGGTGGCAAACTCGCACTCCGCCAAACCGATGCTGTATAAAATTTCCGGAACATGGGGTAATCACGAAGGTTCCATGTTGTTGTGGGTGCTGATCCTGACGTTGTTCGGGGCCATGGTCGCGGTATTCGGCCGCAACCTGCCGCCATCGCTGAAGGCACGTGTACTATCGGTGCAATCGGCCATTGCGGTGGCGTTTTTCGCGTTTTTATTGTTTACGTCCAACCCGTTTGTGCGTCTCGCGATACCGCCTCTGGACGGGCAGGGGCTTAACCCGCTGCTGCAGGACCCCGGTTTGGCGTTCCATCCGCCGTTTTTGTATTTGGGCTACGTTGGGCTTTCGATGTCGTTCAGTTTTGCGGTCGCCGCGTTGATAGAGGGACGCGTCGATGCCGCCTGGGCGCGTTGGGTGCGCCCGTGGACATTGGCGGCCTGGATATTTCTGACCATCGGCATCGCTTTGGGATCGTGGTGGGCGTATTACGAACTTGGCTGGGGTGGCTGGTGGTTCTGGGACCCCGTTGAAAACGCTTCGTTCATGCCGTGGCTGATCGCGGCGGCCTTGCTGCATTCGGCCATCGTCGTTGAAAAACGCGAAAGCCTGAAAAGCTGGACAATATTACTGGCGATCCTGGCGTTTTCGTTTTCGCTGATCGGCACATTCATCGTGCGCTCCGGTGTCATCACATCGGTTCATGCTTTTGCCAACGATCCGACACGGGGCGTGTTCATATTGGCAATCCTTGGCGTCGCCATTGGTGGTTCTCTTACGCTTTACGCCGCACGGGGCAGTATTTTGTCGTCCAAAGGGGTGTTTTCAATCGTCAGCCGCGAAAGCGGGCTGGTGCTTAACAACGTGCTATTGGTGGTTTCTGCACTGGTGGTGTTCGTTGGCACGGTCTGGCCGTTGATTTCAGAGCTGGCATTTGACCGCAAACTATCGGTCGGTGCGCCGTTTTTTGACACAGCGTTCACACCGTTCATGGTCGTAATTGCGATTGTGTTGCCGATGGGGGCTTTGCTGCCGTGGAAGCGGGCTCAGCTTGGCAAAACGGTCAAACCGTTGTTCGGTGCAATGGTGTTGTCGATTGCTTTGGGTTTGCTGGTCTGGGTGTTGCAAACCGGCGGCCGCATGATGGCCCCTATCGGTCTGGCGCTGGCTGCCTGGCTGGTATTGGGCGCGATCATGGATGTGGCGCTGCGCATTCGGGCTGGTAAAATACCGATCGGCGACAGTTGGCGGCGGTTTCGCAACCTGCCGCGGGCCGATTTGGGCAAGGCCACGGCGCATGCCGGTCTGGGGCTGACAATATTTGGCATCGCCGCGATCACCGCGTGGGAGGTCGAGGATATTCGGGTCGCCCGCGTTGGCGAAAGTTTCGATCTCAAAGGCGCATTGACGACATATCAAATACGTTTCGACGACGTGAACACGGTGCAGGGGCCAAACTACCGTGCTACGCGCGGCGAATTCACCATTCTTGCCGACGGCAAGGCCGTGGCGCATTTGGCACCGGAAAAGCGATTTTACCCCGTTTCGGGCATGCCGACCACCGAAGCGGCCATCGATATTGGCGTTACACGGGACGTTTACGTGGTCATTGGCGATCCGCAGCAGGACGGCGGATGGGCGGTGCGTTCTTATGTCAAACCTTTTGCCAACTGGATATGGGCCGGCGCGGTCGTCATGGCGCTGGGCGGGCTGCTGAGCCTGACAGACCGGCGCTACCGCGTCGCCGCCGGTGCAAGGCGCAAAGCCCGTAAACTGGCCGCTGTAGCCCCTGCGGAGTGAGGCGCGCATGAAAAAGCTGCTGATCATCGCCATGCTTTTGGCGTCGCCGCTTTGGGCGGTCGAACCGGGCGAAATGCTACCCGACGCCGCGCAAGAGGCGCGCGCACGGGAGATTTCCAAAGGGTTGCGCTGTCTGGTCTGCCGCAACGAAAATATCGACGACAGCAACGCCGGTTTGGCGCGCGATCTGCGTCTGCTGGTGCGCGAGCGCATCACCGAAGGCGACAGCAACGAAGCGGTGGTGGCTTTTGTGGTGGCGCGCTACGGCGAATACGTACTGCTTAACCCCAAAACGACCGGCACCAACATGCTGCTATGGGCTGCGGGGCCGTTGATGCTGCTGGGCGGGGGCGTTTTGGCGGTTCTGGGTTTTTCACGGCGGCGCAGGGCTGTGGCGGCACCCGCTGATCTGACGGATGAAGAATCAGTACGGCTCGCTAAAATACTGGACCCCTGACGCCACGTTTGGCCTTTTCTTAAAGTCAGGATATTGGCACAGTCGGGTTGTGCTTTTTCGTTCGAGGAAAGACAGGCCCTTATGCGTTACCAAACCATAAAATTGACCAATGACGACGGGATCGCCCGTCTGACGCTCAATCGCCCCGATGTTTTGAACGGTCTGACCACGCAGATGCGTGCCGAAATATTGGACGCGGTTCGCGAATCCGGAACGGCGGCGCGCGTGTTGCTGATCACCGGCGCGGGGCGCGCATTTTGCTCCGGGCAGGATCTGGGCGACGCCAAGGATGTCGGGCAGATCGATCTTGAGGGCACGTTGCGTGATGAATACACGCCGATGCTGAACGCAATTTACCATTGTCCGATCCCAACCGTTGCCGCCGTGAACGGTCCTGCCGCAGGCGCGGGCGCCAATCTGGCACTGGCCGCCGACGTGGTGATCGCCAGGCAAAGCGCCTATTTCATGCAGGCGTTTTCGCTGATCGGACTGATCCCGGACGCGGGTGGCACCTATTGGTTGCCGCGCCAGATGGGATTTGCCAAGGCTATGGGGGCGGCGCTGTTTGCCGATCGTATGTCGGCGCAACAGGCTGCGGACTGGGGCATGATCTGGGAATGCGTGGCAGACGATGCGTTTGACACCAAAGTCGAGGAACGCCTGAATTTTCTGGCCAAAGGGCCGACCGCAGCCTACCGTAACATCAAGCACGCGCTCAGATCATCCTACGACAACAATCTGGACACCCAGCTCGAGCTGGAAGCCAAATTGCAGGGCGAAGTCGGCAAAAGCCGCGACTTTGCCGAAGGCGTGTTGGCATTTTCACAAAAGCGCAAAGCCGAATTTGAGGGCCGCTAGATCGCGCAATCCTCACAAAAATGTCAGTAATTATTCACACGTCGCCGTCAAATGAATTGTTTTGAATGTGTTTCTCACTCGTTCTAAGCGTGCTCCACCACGTAAACGAGAAAAGGAAATCTGATGATCAAATCTCTCATGATGGCGACTGCTCTGACTGTTGCCGGTACTGCTGCACTGGCCGAAACCTACACCGTCACCGTTTTCAACGATCTGTCTGAAGAACTGGTGGCGCCGATTCTGATCACCAACGTTACCAACGATAGCTTTATTTTTAAGGGCGATTACGTAACGCCAGAAGCCGAAGCGCAAATTCTGACCGGTGATCCGGCCATGCTGGCTGCGCGCATCGGTGCTGACGCCATGGTTGGCCACGGCATGGACGGCCCTCCGGGTGTGCTGCTGGCACCGGGCAAGTCTGTATCGTTTGACATCATGACTGATGCCAAAATGGTGCGGGTTCTTGCGATGATTGCACCGACAATCACCCCTGACAACTATGTCACCGCAGTGATCGATCTGGAAGGCAAGGCGTCGACCGGCGGCCATCTGGTGCGCTATGACATCGGCCACGATGAGATGACAAAGGTGACCACAGAGGTCGTTCACGGCGCGGCTGCGGGTCACAGTGGTGATGCCATGACGTCTGATTCTATGACCTCCGACGATACTATGACGTCCTCGGGTGACAGCATGACATCTGACGACACGATGGCATCTTCTGGCGACAGCATGACGTCTGACGACGCCATGGCGATGGACAATAAGAAAGATGACGACGCAATGACGTCTGACAGCATGACGTCTGACGATACGATGGCCTCGTCTTCGGACACGATGACCTCTGACGACACAATGACCTCGGACGATACAATGACATCCGATTCGATGTCAGGCGACGATATGATGCCCACCGGTGGCGTGACCATCGCTATCGTGTTGCAATAGATCAACGAACCATTACCCAAAAGGGGCGGCGGGGCAACCTTCCGCCCTTTTTCGTGGCTTGGGTTCAGGTTTTGAATGACACCGGCGTGACTCCGGCCAACACGATGGTGTTTTAGCGACCTTCGGGGCCGTCGTAGGCGCGCCCGACCTTGGCGACGCGCAGCGTGTAATGGCTGTAAAAGCGCGTTTTGCCCAGTTCCTGTGCCAGTAAATGCGCGTTGACCTGTTTCCAGTTCTTCAGCGCCGCTTCATCGACCCAATAGCTGACGGTGATACCCAGACCATCATCGCCGCGCGCTGACTCCACCCCCAGATAACCCGGTTGCTGTGCTGCAAGATCGGCCATTTTGGCGGCCATTTCATCGTATCCGGTGGCATCCGGCACCAGTTGCGCGGTGAATATCACCGCATAATAAGGTGGTTGCAGAACTGGCGAGAATCCGTTCACTGTACGCCTGTCAACACGCCTGCGTGGCGTCCTTTCGACTGGCTACCCGCATTGCGAAATGCGCGCGGGCTTTGGCCCGTATGGCTGGAAAACAGGCGCGAAAAATACGTGGCCGACGAAAATCCCAGACTTTCGGCCAGGTTATTGATGCGGATATCCGTGGTTTCCAAGCGAACACGCGCGGCGTAGACAATCCGGTCGTGCAATAATTTCGTGGCAGATTTGCCGGTTTGTGCACGGCACACACGGGTCAGATGCGTCGTGGTCACCGACAGTTTTGACGCGTAATCGCCGACGGTCGTGCCAGAGGCGAAATCGGTTTCCACCATTGCGATATAGCGCCCGACCAGCCGCGCGCTGGCGGATTTATCGGCGTCTTCGCGCAATTCGTTGGCGTCTAGGTGCCGTTCGATCCACACGGCCAACAGAGAGACGTAACTCAAAATCGCCCGCAGCGTACCCGGTGCCGAGGCGGCGGTTTCGCGGCTCATTTGTTCGAAATATCCGGTAATCTGGCCCTGATCAAAAATGCTAAGCACCTTGATCTGGGCGGCCAGTGCCGACATATCCGGATCAAGCGCCGCAGGTACAAAAAGCGCATACCCCATGGACCCGCGGGTGATCTTACAGGCGTGAACTTTAAAAGCCGGCACGTAGATCAGCGTGTTGGGACCATAGCCGCGCGTCAGACCGTCGATGGTCATTCGCCCCTGACCCTTGGTGAACCACAGAAATACGTGGCTTGGCAGGCCGCGCTGGTTGTCCACACGCCAGCCGTCTTCGGCGAACACACGCGCAATAGACACCAATCGGACCTTTTCAGCGGGCATCGGCGCGGATGGTAGAATGTTCGATTCAGACACGTTCATTGCGATAATAGTCTTTTTCCGTGCTTCAGATGCTGTCAATCAGCTGATATATTGCTGCGATCTGTCGAAAAAGTCAAATTATTACGGTCCGAATGTCGTTTTTAATACAATTTTATCAACAACTTACCCAGACGGGTCTGTGGATAAGTTCACGGTCTGCCAGTTGACCATTCGGGCCCGGAACCAGCTGCGCTGGCGCTTGGCGTATTGGCGCGTTGCCAGCGCGGCAGCAGCGGTGGCGGCGTCCAGGGTCATTTCGCCGTTCAAATAAGAGATCAGCGATTTTGCCCCGATAGCCTGCGACGACGGCAGATCGGGTTGCCAGTTTGACAGGGCAGCGCGGCACTCATCAAGTGCGCCACCCGCGATCATATTGTTCAGGCGCGTGGCAATGCGCGTGTTCAGCCAATCTTTGGGCGCTTCAACAACAAAAAGATTGGCTTTATCGGCCATTATCAACGGCTTGGACTGATTTTTGTGCCAATACGCCAGCCCGTACCCAGTGCCGTGATAGACTTCCCACGCGCGGCGAACCCGCGCCGGATTTTGCCTGTCTATGCCCGCCAACGTTGCCCTGTCCACGCGTTCAAGATCTTTGATCAACGCCGCCAGACCATGCAGTTGAAAGCGAGTGTCGCAGGTTTTTCTCACTTCGTGCGATACTTTAGGTATATCTGCTAACCCATTAACAATAGAGCTTAAATATAATCCGGTACCCCCAACAATAATGGCGTGTCTGTCGGTTATTTTCAGTATCCTGGCAACATCACGCAACCAATGTCCGACAGAATATTCCTGCGTGCGCCCGACTGTTCCATAGAGCGCGTGCGCCACATTTTCGGTGTCCTCGACACCCGGTCGGGCGGTCAACACCCGCCAGCAATCGTAAACCTGCAACGCGTCGGCATTGATGATCACACTGTCAAAGCGCCGCGCAATGTCCATCGCCAGCGCTGACTTGCCCGACGCCGTCGGACCGGCGATCAGAACGGGATGTTTGGGATCAATCTGCGCGAAAGGGTGCAACGGGCGTGGCTCCAATATTTGGCGTTTATCCGCTTAAGCGTTCTAACAACGTGCTTTAACGTTGAAAACGCCCAAGTTTTAGGACAGTTTGCGCCCGCATGACCCAATAGCCAAAGCGAGTCGCCCATGTCCGCGCGCCCCTCACCCGACGAATTAACGAAATACAAACGGGTGATGCTGAAAATATCGGGCGAGGCATTGATGGGCGATCAGGGCTACGGGTTGCACCCCCCGACCGTCGAGCGCATCGCGTCCCAAATCAAGCAAGTCCATGACACGGGCGTTGAAATATGCATGGTCATCGGCGGCGGCAATATCTTTCGCGGCCTACAGGGCAGCGCGCAGGGGATGGAGCGCACCACCGCGGATTATATGGGTATGCTGGCCACGGTGATGAACGCGCTGGCAATGCAGGGCGCGCTTGAGTCTGAAAAAATATTCACCCGTGTGGTGTCGGCGATTCCCATGGATCAGGTATGCGAACCTTACATTCGTCGCCGCGCCGTGCGCCATCTGGAAAAGGGCCGCGTGTGCATTTTTGCCGCCGGCACAGGCAATCCGTATTTTACCACCGACACTGCGGCCACGCTGCGCGCCAACGAAATGAACTGCGATGTATTGTTCAAGGGCACGCAGGTTGACGGGATTTACGACAAAGACCCCAACAAGTTTGACGATGCGGTGCATTATGACCGCGTCACCTACGATGAAGTTCTGCAAAAGAACCTGCGGGTCATGGACGCGTCAGCCATCGCATTGGCGCGCGACAATAATTTGCCCATCGTGGTTTTTTCACTGGACGAACCCGGCGGGCTTGAAGGGATCGTCAGCGGGCGCGGCACCTATACAATCGTCGCGTAAATCGACTACAAGACCGGCAAAGACCGCCATACTGGGACAAGCGTGATGTCAGAAAACGAGCTGGAAATTGATCTTGACGATCTAAAGCGACGTATGGATGGGGCCATGAACGCCCTGCGCACCGAATTTGCAACGTTACGGACCGGACGGGCCTCGGCCAGTATGCTTGAGCCGGTGATGGTCGATGCCTACGGTGCCATGATGCCCCTGAACCAGTGCGGTACCGTCAACGTCCCTGAACCGCGCATGTTGACAGTAAATGTCTGGGACAAAACCCTTGTAGGCGCGGTCGACAAGGCGATCCGAAACTCGGGGCTGGGGCTTAACCCGGTGGTCGAGGGCACGATATTGCGCCTGCCGATCCCCGAGTTGAACGAAGAACGCCGCCGCGAGCTGACCAAAGTGGCGTCGCAATACGCGGAAAGCGCCCGTATTGCAGTGCGCAACGTGCGCCGCGACGGCATGGATCGGTTGAAAAAGGCCAAAAACGACGGCATGGGAGAAGACGACCACAAAATCTGGAGCGACGAAGTGCAGGATCTTACCGACGAAGCGATCAAATCCATTGACGACGTGCTTGAGACCAAGCAGGCGGAAATCATGCAGGTCTAACAAAATGCCAAACAGAACAATAAAAAGGGCCGTCCTGTGACCCGGAAAACCCCGCTGCCGCGCGCAGTAAGCCACGTCGCCATCATTATGGACGGCAACGGTCGCTGGGCAACGCGCAAGGGCCTGCCGCGTCTTGTGGGGCACCGCAGAGGGGTCGAGCGGGTACGCGAGATCGTGCAGTCCTGTCCCGATCTGGGGGTGGAGTATTTGACCCTGTTCGCCTTTTCGACCGAAAACTGGAAACGCGCGCAGGAAGAAGTCTCGGGTCTCATGGCTTTGTTCCGCCGCTACATATTGAAAGAAGCAGCGCGTCTTTTGGAAAAAGGTGTGCGCGTGCGGTTTATTGGCGATCGCGGCCGACTGGATGATAAACTGATCAAAATGATGGCGGATCTCGAGGAAAAAACCGCGCTGAACACGACGTTGAATCTGACCGTGGCCCTGAATTACGGCGGTCGCGACGAGCTATCGCGCGCCATGAAGCTTTTGGCCGAAGATGTGGCCGGTGGCCGCGTCGATTTTGAAGACGTGTCCGAAGACAGCATCGGTTATTATCTGGACACGCGGTTTTTACCCGATCCCGATCTGGTCATTCGCACATCGGGTGAAACCCGTATTTCTAATTTTCTGCTCTGGCAGTCGGCCTATGCAGAGTACGAATTCGTGCCGACCCTGTGGCCCGATTTCAGTCGCGAAGAATTCGCCGACATTCTTTTGGGCGCGTCTGGACGCGACCGCCGCTTTGGCGACGCTGCGGGATGAGCCAATCGGGCAGCTTTGGCGATCTGCGAATCCGGGTGATTTCGGCTATTGCGCTGCTGGTGCTGGGTGGCGGAGCGGTCTGGTTGGGCGGCGCGGTGTTTTTGGCACTGCTGGCGCTGGCTGGCGGGTTGATGATCTGGGAACTGATACGGATGATGGCCCCCGAATCCAGTCGCGCGGTCCAGATCGGTCTGGGTATCGCGGGCGCAGCGGTGGTGCTGCGTGCGGGGCTGGGTTTCGCGGGCGCGTCGGCCCTGATTCTGGTGGTGCCGTCGCTGTTGGGCACGGCGTTTGTCAGCAAAGATAAACAGGTGTTTGGGGCCTACGCGCTGGCGATTGTGGTGGCTGTGGTCAGCCTTGGCGTGGTGCGTTCAGATTTTGGACTGCTCATGACCATCTGGCTGATTCTGGTCGTGGTGGCGTCAGACGTGGGTGGATATTTTTTCGGTCGTATTCTGGGGGGGGCAAAAATATTGCCGCGGATCAGCCCTAAGAAAACGTGGTCAGGCACATTGGGTGGCTGGCTTTTGGCGGCGGCTGTCGGATGGGGCTTTAGCACGGGCGGCAATGTTGGCGGTGGCTTGGTCTGGCTTAGCGTTTTGGTCGCGGTGGCGGCCCAAATCGGTGATGTGGTGGAAAGCGCCATCAAGCGGCGTACGGGTGTCAAAGACAGCTCTCGACTGATCCCCGGTCACGGCGGATTGCTCGACCGGTTCGACGCTCTGATCGGTGCCGGGTTGTTTGTGATGGTCTGGCAGGCGGTTGTAGGGTTGCCAGTCGGTGAAGCATTATGAAAAGGCGGGTGTCGGTTTTCGGTTCTACCGGATCGATCGGGGTGAATACCGTTGATCTGCTGTCGCGACAGGGTGGTTCCGCGAACTACGACGTCGTGGCGCTGACTGGTGGCTATAATGTCGATCTGCTGGCAAACCAGGCACGCACGCTTGGCGCCGACATCGCGGTGACCGCCCACGATAGCGAACTTGGTGCGCTGCAAAATGCTTTGGCAGGCACCGGTATCGAATGCGCGGCGGGCGCGCAGGCCATTGCTGATTCGGCGCTGCGCCCGACCGACTGGACCATGTCGGCGATTGTCGGGGCTGCGGGGCTGTTGCCGGGACTGAATGCGCTGCGCCATGGCGGCATTCTGGCGCTGGCCAACAAGGAAAGCCTGGTGACGGCAGGGCCGCTGATGCTGGCAACCGCTGCCGCGTACGGGGCCACGATCCTTCCCGTCGACAGCGAACACTCTGCGATTTTTCAGGCGCTGACGGGTGAAGATATATCCAGCGTTTCGCGAATCATACTAACCGCGTCCGGCGGCCCGTTCCGCGACTGGCCGCTGGCGAAACTGGCCCGGGCCACGCCCGAACAAGCGGCCGCGCACCCAAAATGGGACATGGGTGAACGCATATCGGTGGATAGCGCAAGCATGTTCAACAAAGCCATGGAGCTGATTGAAACAAAAGAATTTTTTAATATAAGTGCTGAC
This sequence comes from uncultured Rhodobacterales bacterium, assembly GCA_964588725.1. Classification (GTDB taxonomy): domain Bacteria; phylum Pseudomonadota; class Alphaproteobacteria; order Rhodobacterales; family Rhodobacteraceae; genus UBA5972. Next base: position 37,092 of record CAZPQL010000004.1, on the reverse strand, counting down.
AAATTGGAAGTGATCATTCACCCGCAATCTATCGTGCACTCGCTTGTGGGCTATTGTGACGGCGCGTTGATGGCGCACATGGGACCGGCGGATATGCGCGGTGCCATCGGCTATGCGTTGAACTGGCCCAAACGGCGCGAACTGCCGCTTGAGCGCCTTGATCTTGCGGCGCTGTCGCGGTTGGACTTTGAATCGCCGGATACACAGCGGTTTCCCGCCCTGCGATTGGCCCGCAACGTCATGGCGGCAGGCGGGTTGGCTGGCGCGGCTTTCAACGCCGCCAAAGAAGTGGCGCTAGACGCATTTCTGGCCGGGCGCATCGCCTTTACCGACATGGCACGGACTGTTGAATTGGTGCTGGGCCAACTTTCTGGTAGCAGTGACCTTACAATCGACACAATCGATCTTGATAGCGTTGTGGCGATGGACCATTTGGCCCGTATAAAAACCAACGAGGCAATTGAATTGCCCAAAGCATCTTGAGGTCACAGTGGAAATATTAGGATCGATTCCCGTATTTGGCGGGTTTGTTTTTACCGTGATCGCCTTTGTGGCGACGCTCAGCGTGATCATCTTCATCCACGAATACGGCCATTACATTGTCGGGCGCTGGTGCGGAATCCACGCCGAGGTGTTTTCGATGGGTTTCGGACCTGTGATCAAGTCCTGGACCGACAAGCGCGGCACCGTCTGGCAGATATCGGCGCTGCCCTTTGGTGGCTACGTTAAATTTCTGGGCGACGCCGACGGGTCGAGCCGCACAGATACCGTCGCCATGGATTCTATGGACGCGCAATCGCGGTCGCGATCTTTTCCGGGTGCGAAGCTTTATAAAAAGGCTTTGACGGTCGCTGCCGGACCGGTCGCCAATTTCATTTTGTCGATTGGCATATTCACGCTGATTGTTCTGTTTAGCGGTCTGGCCACAGAAACGCCCGAGATCGGCGCGCTCAAGCCCTTGCCTGACGGTGAATCCACGATGCAGCCGGGTGACGTTATCGTCGCGGTGAATGGCACACCGACGCCTGATTATGACGCGTTGTTCGATTATGCGCGCGCCACCGAAAATACCGGTCGTCAAACTTATGAAATTAAACGGGGTGACAGCGTTTTGATGCTGGAGGGCCCTTTTCCGCTATTGCCCCTCGTGGACAACGTGCAACCGCAATCGACGGCAATCGAGGCGGGAATTCAAGTCGGCGATCTGATTCAAAGCGTCGACGGGCAGGCGATTACCGCGTTTCGGGAGCTGCAGACGCTGGTGGGGGAATCCAATGGTCAGGAGATGGTTCTGAACGTGTGGCGCAACGGCGAGACCATCGAATTTAAGCTGGCTGCCAAAATTGTTGATCTGCCCACGGCAGACGGTGGATTTGAAAAGCGGGCATTGATTGGCATTACCGGCGGGCTGTTCTTTGAGCCGCGCACGTATACGCCCGGGCCAATCGAAGCGCTGAAACTGGGGGCCACCCAAACCCAGCGAATCGTTACCGGCTCGTTGAGTGGTCTCAAGCATATAATCACCGGTTCAATTTCGGCCTGCAACCTGCAGGGGCCGGTCGGCATTGCCCAGACGTCGGGTGAGGCAGCCTCGCAGGGCGTCGTCAGTTTTATTTGGTTCATTGCGGTTTTGTCCACAGCGATCGGCATGCTGAACCTGTTTCCGATTCCGGTGCTTGACGGGGGGCATTTGCTGTTTTTTGCCTACGAGGCGATCACCCGCCGCGCGCCCAGTGAAAAGGCGCTGCGCATTTTGATGACAGGCGGATTATTCCTTATTCTGGCGCTCATGGCCTTTGCGCTATCCAACGATTTTCTGTGTAACTGACAACCAGCCCTATTGTAGCCACATTGTTGATTATTATGGATAACCATGGCAATCGGCGACAAAAGGCGCGAGAAAATGCAACAGGTTACAGAAGGATACCGGGGCTTGGAGCTGCTGTTTGAGATCAACAGCGACCGGTTTATTTCAGCCCTGATTATTGCTGCGGCCATGGCCGCAGTCGGGTGGATTGGTGTCGAATACGCACAAAGCTATTTTGTGCAGGACACGGCTATATCGGCGGCGGTTTACCTTTAGATATCGGTCCCGCTGCTTTGTAATTCCAGCCGCACTAACACAAGTTGGCAAGACATCCCCATGCCGTATCAAACCCTGTGCGCGTCTCTTTGCCGGTGCTGTATTTGTCGTTTTGACAAGGCAGGTTAATCGCTTTATTCAGGTCCGAAATAAGTTGTCTGGTCAAGGGCAACACCATCGAGCTGTGAGTTGGGTAGATACAGATGCGGAAAACCGTTTTCAGTGGATTGTCGAAGCTGTTTGCCGTGTGGGCGCTGGCGCTAAGTGTGTTCATCGTTGCTATGCCGCAGGTAAGCGCGGCACAGACAGCAACGCGCTATACGCAGATCATTGTGCGTGGCAATTTGCGTATCGAACCAGCCTCGATTCGCAGTTTTGCGGCACTTGATCTTAAGAAACCCATTACAGATGGACAATTAAACGGCGCCTATCAGCGCCTCGTGGCGACAGGATTATTCGAAGAGGTCACCGTTACGCCACGCGGCGCGCGCATCATTATCGAGGTGCAGGAATATCCGACCATCAACCGTATTAATATCGAGCGCAATAAGCGGCTCAAGGACGAGGACCTGCTGGCGCTGATCGGCTCACAGCCACGGCGCACGTATAACCCCGCTCAGGCCGAGGCCGACGCTGCAGCCATCGTCGAGGCCTATCGTCTTGCAGGGCGTTTTACAGCCGAAGTGAAACCGGTGATCATCCGGCGCGCCGATAATCGCGTCGATCTGGTATTTGAAGTGTTTGAAGGCAAGGTGATCGAGATCCAGCGCCTTAGCTTTGTCGGCAATCGCAATTTTTCCGACCGGCGGTTGCGGCGGGTGCTGGGGACCAAGCAGGCCGGTATTTTGCGCCGTTTCGTCAAAAGCGACACCTTCATTGCCGACCGTATCGAATTTGACAAACAGGTGCTCAGCGATTTTTACAGCTCGCGCGGGTTTATCGACTTTCAGGTGCTGTCGGTCGCTTCCGAAGTGGCGCGCGCGCGTAACGGATTTTTCCTGACGTTCAAGATTCGTGAGGGCCAGCCTTACAGTTTTGGCGAGCTGACCACCACCAGCGATCTGGTTGAAATTGATCCGGATGAGTTTCAGGACGTTGTCCTGGTCAAGCCGGGTGTGGTTTTTTCGCCCAATCATCTTGATGACACGATCCTGCGGATGGAGGCACTGGCAACCGAGAAAGGGTTGAATTTCATTCGCGTCAACCCGCGAGTGCGGCGTAACGACAACACCCGTACGCTCGATATCGAATTTGTCATCGAAAAGGGCCCGCGGGTATTTGTCGAGCGCATCGATATCGAAGGCAATACAACGACACTTGACCGCGTGGTGCGGCGCCAGTTCAAATCGGTCGAGGGCGATCCGTTTAATCCGCGCGAAATCCGCGCCGCAACTGACCGCATTCGCGCGCTGGGATTTTTCTCGACCGCCGATGTGCAAACCCGTCAGGGAAGCAGCGGCGACAGGGTGATCGTCGACGTGAATGTGGAAGAGCAAAGCACAGGCTCGCTGTCGTTTGCAGCAACTTACGCCGGCGGTTCGGGAATCGGTGGCGAAATCAGCCTGTCGGAATCAAATTTTCTGGGTCGCGGCCAGTTTATCAAGGTAAATCTGGGAGGCGGCGACAAAAATAAAAGTTACGAAATATCATTTGCCGAACCGTCATTGTTCGACCGTGATTTGCTTGTTGCTTCGTCTCTTTATTTTCGCACGTCGTCGCAAGACAGTGCTTTTTATGATACATCCAGCTTGGGATTTGCACCAAATGTCGAATTCCCCATTAGCCGCAACGGCAGGCTTGGATTCAATTATTTGGGTGCGGTGGACGAAGTGTCCAACGTGGATTTGGCCAATTCGTCACCCATCATTACGGGCGACGCCGGTCGAAAATCCACCAGCGCATTTGGCGTGACCTATACGTTTGATAACCGCTCCTCCGGGCTTAACCCGAATGCCGGCACCAAAATCGAAGTTTCGCAAACAATTGCCGGGCTGGGCGGGGATCAAAAATATTCCAAAACGGCAGCGTCGTTTGAGGCCAAAACAGCGGTGTCCAACGAAGAAGTGGTTTTGCGCGCAGTTCTTGAAACCGGCTATCTGCACAGCTTTGGCGGGTCCAGCCGGTTCACTGACAGATTTTATCTGAATTCCGACATCATGCGCGGCTTCGCTTCCCAGGGTGTGGGTCCAAGGGACCTTAATGCCACCAATCTGGACTCGCTGGGTGGCAACATTTTTGCCGTCGCGCGGTTTGAAGCGACTTTTCCACTGGGTCTGCCAGAGGAATACGGCATCGCGGGCGGCCTGTTCATGGACATCGGATCGGTATGGTCGCTGGATAACACGGTTGGCAGCGGTGGCTTTTTGGTCGACGACTCAATGCGCCTGCGCGCCGCAGTCGGGTTTACCGTGTTTTGGGAGACGCCTGTCGGGCCTTTGAAATTCAATTTCTCCAGACCGATACGGCGTCAATCCTATGACGTGTCCGAAAACTTTTCTATTTCGATAGGAACGCGATTCTGACCCGCCACCGGCTCCTTGGTGGGATTGCGGTTGGAGGTCTGTTTCTTGTCGGCTGGCTGATCTTGTTTGCAGGCGCAACGGCGGCGCAAACAGCCGGGGTGGTTGGTCGTGTATTGGTTCTGGATCAGGAACGGCTGTTCAGCCAATCACAATACGGCCAGCGCATCATATCAGAAATCGAATCCCGCACCGACACGTTGCGCGCGCAGGCACGACTGATCGAATCCCAACTTGAAGAGGAAGAATTGTCACTGACCGAACTGCGGCAATCCGCCGAAGCCGACGCGTTTCGCACGATGGCAGACGCGTTTGACAAAAAAGTTGAAAGCCTGCGCGACCAGCAAAATCAAAAATCCATCGAATTGAACGCTTGGATTGACGCACGTCGCCGCGGCTTTCTGGAAGATGTCTCCCCGCTTCTTTTGCAGCTTGCCAATGACATGGAGGCGTCGGTCATTCTTAATCCCGGGGCGGTATTTCTTTCGGCGCGCAATATCGATATCACCGATCAGGCGATACAGCGGGTCGACGCGGCATTGGGCGCGGGGGATTCCCAAGAGCCGTAATCAAGACGCGCGCGTAGCGTGCTTGTCAGCCAATGAGCGGGTTGTTACAAAGATTTAGCACGATTTTCAAATCCCCGAACGAGGCCCGAGCATCTATGACTGAAAAGCCGCAAACAGCGCTTCCCGAGGCCGATATCATGATGATACAGCGGATGATCCCGCATCGGTATCCGTTCCTGTTGATCGATCACGTCAGCGACATTGTGGCGGGTGAATCGGCGGTTGGTCTCAAGAACGTTTCTTATAACGAACCGCATTTTCAGGGGCATTTTCCGGCCAAACCGGTCATGCCCGGCGTCACCATCATCGAGGCAATGGCACAAACAGCGGGCGTGTTGATTTCCCACACGCTTGATCTGATCGACAAGGAACCACTGGTGTATTTTATGACGTTGGACAAATGTCGGTTTCGCGACATGGTCACGCCGGGCGATCAGTTGAAATTGCACGTCAAAGTATTGCGCGGTCGCGGCAAAATCTGGAAATTCTGGGGCGAGGGCCGCGTCGAAGACAAAGTCATGGCCGAGGGTGAATTTTCCGCTATGATTTCGCTGCCAACCGGCAGCCCATAGGTTCGCAAAGTGATCGCCAACAACGCTACCATCCACAGTTCCGCGATAATCGTGGAAGGCGCCCGCGTGGGTGCGAATTGCACGGTCGGACCCTACTGCGTGGTCGGTCCGAACGTTGTGCTTGGCCGGGGTGTTGCGCTTGACAGCCACGTTGTCGTTGGCGGGCATACCACCATCGGCGATGACTGCCGGATCTGGCCTTTTGCGTCGCTGGGCAGCCAGCCGCAGGATTTGAAATATCAGGGCGAAGTCACACGCCTTGAAATCGGCAGCGGCAATATGATCCGCGAATACGTGACCATGAACCCCGGAACGGCGCAGGGTGGAGGTCTTACATCTGTTGGCGACGACAATTTGTTTATGATGCAGGTCCATGTAGGCCACGATTGCCGGGTCGGGAGCCACTGTGTTCTTGCCAATTCTGTGGCGCTGGGCGGGCATGTCACTGTCGGTGACAACGCGGTGCTCGGCGGGCTGGCGGGCATTCATCAATTCGTGCGCATCGGTCAGGGCGCGATGATCGGCACCGGATCATCGGTAGTCAACGACGTGATTCCCTACGGTTCGGTGGTATCGGCGCGCGGGCATCTTGGCGGACTGAACCTTATTGGGCTCAGGCGACGCGGCGTCGACAAATCCCATATGAACGCCTTGCGCGCGCTTTATAAAGACCTGTTTGCCGACGCGGGGAACCTGCAGGAACGGGCGCGCGCCCTGCAGGCAGATGCACCTGACAACACGCTGACCGCTGACGTGCTTGAATTTGTGCTCAGCGCATCCGAGCGCGCATTTTGTACGCCGGAATAGATGTGGCCACCAAAAGCGATCACGCCGCAATTGGCCACCTGACCATCGTCGCCGGTTCCGGTGTGCTGCCCGCGCTTTTGGCGGCCTATTGCGACCGCCACACCATCGCGCATTCTGTTCTGATATTTGGTGACGATCACCCGCTGTGGAGTCAGGGCCGCAACGTGATCAGGGCACGAATCGAGCAGCCCGCGACCTATTTTGCTGCGCTGAGCGCCAACGGCAGCACCCATGTTGTCTTTGCCGGGTCGATGGTGCGCCCCGCGTTGAACGAGCCGTCATTCGACGCATTGTTCAGGGAAAAATTCGACGCGTTTCTGGAAGGGTACAGTGGCGGCGACAACAGATTGCTGGTCGCTGTCGTCGACATTTTTGAAGCGCAGGGATTCCAGATTGTCGGCGCGCATTCGCTGTTGGGCGATGACGTGATGATTTCGGGCGCTCCAACCAGCACACAACCGTCTGAAGCAGACCGGCGCGACGCCGCGCGCGCCGCGGAAATAGTTGCGGGTCTCGGGCGGCTCGACGTGGGGCAGGGTGCCGTCGTGGCGCAGGGGCTGGTCGCGGGGCTTGAAACCATTGGCGGTACAGATCTGATGCTGAAATCAGTGCCCGATATATTGGCGCGTTGCCGTCCCAACCCCGTTGGTGCCAGGGGCGTCCTGTTCAAAGCGCCCAAACCGCAACAGGATTTGCGCGTCGATATGCCCGCCATCGGCCCCCGGACCGTCACGCTGGCCGCCCAAGCGGGGTTGGCGGGCGTGGTGATCCAGGAACACGGGGTCATGGTGTTGGACCGGCCTGAGACCATCAAGGCGGCGGACGCAAACGGTCTGTTCATCTGGGCCAGACCGCGCATTGCGCACGGTCCATGAGCACCGCCAAGATATTCTTTGTCATCGCCGGAGAACCTTCGGGCGATGCATTGGGGGCTGCGCTTATGGTTGGGTTAAAAGCGCTGCAGCCCGACGTGCGCTTTGTCGGCGTGGGTGGCCCGTTGATGGAATCGCATGGCCTGCACAGCCTGTTTCCCATGCACGAACTGGCGGTCATGGGGCTGGCCGAGGTTCTGCCCAAATTACGCAGCTTGCTGGCGCGTGTCCGCCAATGCGCCGATGCTGTCACAGACGCCAACCCGAGCGCGCTGATCACCATCGACAGCCCCGACTTTACGCTGAGGGTGGCCAGACGGGTCCGACGCAGAAATCGCTCAGTTCCGATCATCCACTATGTCGCGCCGTCGGTGTGGGCGTGGCGACCTAAACGTGCGCATAAAATGGCGCGCCGTGTCGATCATGTGCTGGCGCTTTTGCCGTTTGAGCCCCCGCTGATGCAGGCGGCGGGTGTCAGTTGCGATTTCGTGGGGCATCCTGCGGCCGATGTACCGGTGTCCACACCGTCTGACATGGCGGCGCTGCGCCGTTACATCGGCATTAACGACAGCACGCGACTGTTGTGTGTTCTGCCGGGGTCGCGGCGGGGCGAGATCGCCCGCATGGGTCCGGTATTTGGCGCGGTGGTCGCACGTTTGGCGCGCAGCCACAAAGACGTGCACGTGGTGGTGCCCGCAGCGGCGAACGTCGCAGCGGAATTGGCTGCGATGGTCGCGCGTTGGGATGGGAACGTCTCGATACTTGATCCAAATAAATTACCGGCAGAGCAGTCCGGGGCGTATAAACGCGCGGCATTTGCTACATCGGAACTGGCGCTGGCCACGTCGGGCACCGTATCGCTGGAATTGGCGGCAGCGGGGACACCCATGATTATTGCGTTCAGGTTTAATGCCCTCAGCAATGTCGTCATTCAAAGAATGATGCAAACCGATACCGTGACCCTGCCCAATCTGGTCACCGACACCCGCCATATTCCGGAATTTCTGGCCGGTGACTGCCGTGCTGACCTGATTGCGCCTATGGTTCAGCGTTATCTGGACGACCCCGACCTGCGGGCGCGCCAGAAAAACGCCGCCGACCTGACAATGCGCCGCCTTGGACGCGGAGTGGGTTCCGCGGGGTCGCGCGCGGCGCAGTCCGTATTGGATTTTATTGGCTGAACGCCGACACTTTGGCGTCAATTTCTATCGCTAAAACTGAGGGATCGATCTGAAACATGTGGTGCGGTGTGCCTGCAGCCACCCAAATCAAATCAAACGCCATCAACTCAGTATCCATAAATGCCCTGATCGGGTTCAGGTGACCCAAAGGCGACACGCCGCCAATGGCAAAACCGGTTTGCGCACGGATCAACGCCGCGTCGGCCTTGCCCAGTGCTTCGCGCGCCAAAAGCGAGGCCTTTTCAACGTTCACGCGCAACCCGCCCGGCGTGACAAACAGGACGGCAACCCCGCTGGTTTCACCCCGGAAAATGACGGATTTGGCGATTTGGTTGACCCTGCAGCCCACGGCGCCAGCTGCCTGTTTCGCCGTGGGGGTATCGGTGCGCATGTGCATGATTTCACAGGATAACCCTGAAGTTTCAAGCTGACGCTGCACGCGTTTCAGACTTTTGCTCATGGGGCTTTATCGCGGTGCACCACGCCGCGTGCAAGCCCTGTTGACGCGCGCGGTTGCGGCGATCATCTTGGCGGATATGTCCTTACTTGCCAACGTCACAGCAGCCCCCATTGCCCACGAGCCCGCGCACGGTGCTGAAACCCGCGCGGCCTTTGGTGATCTGCCCCAAACCATGGGCGCGTTGATCGAAGGCGTCGCCGGGTGCAGCCCCTATCTGCGACGCCTGTTGCTGCGCGAGACCGACTGGTTACGCGGCGTTTGGGCGTTGCCCGCAGACGGCGTTCTGGCCGCCCTGACAGACGATGTAACCTCCGCCGGATTTGACGCACTGTCCAAAGAATTACGTCACGCCAAGGCGCGACTGGCGCTTTATGTGGCGCTGGCAGATCTTGGCGGTTGGTGGTCGTTGGAACAGGTCACTGCTACGCTAAGCGCATTCGCCGACTTTGCAGTGCAGCGCGCGTTGTCCACATTGGTCACCGCAGAAATCGAGCGCGGTAAGCTACCGGATCAGGCCGTGCAAGATGCTGAAAACGCGGCGGGAATGGTGGTTCTGGCGATGGGAAAGCTGGGCGCGAACGAGCTGAATTATTCTTCGGACATCGATTTGATTGTGCTGTTTGACGACGCGGCGATCGACGCTGTTGCGCTTGATGCAACGCGTGCCGCGTTCATCCGCATTACCAAACGCCTGTGCAAAATGCTGTCCGAAGTCCGCTCAGAGGGTTACGTTTTTCGCACCGATCTGCGTTTGCGCCCCGACCCGTCGGTGACACCGGTGTGTATATCGTTCAGCGCCGCTGAAAATTATTACGAAAGCAAAGGCCGCACGTGGGAGCGCGCCGCGTTCATCAAAGCACGACCCTGCGCCGGTGACATCGACGCGGGCTGGCGGTTTTTGACCACGATGCGCCCGTTCGTGTGGCGCAAACATCTGGATTATGCCGCTATCGAAGACGCGCACGACATGCGACTGCGCATTCGTGATCACAAAGGCCTTGGCGGGCCGATCACATTGCGCGGCCACAATATGAAACTGGGGCGCGGCGGCATTCGCGAGATCGAATTTTTCACCCAGACCCGGCAGATCATAGCGGGCGGGCGCGACGCGGTGCTGCGTGTTCGCGAAACGGTCGTGGGGCTGGCGGCACTGGCGAAACAAGGATGGATATCGCAGGAAACCAGCGACGCACTGACCGGTGCCTACCGGCACTATCGGCTTATTGAACACCGTCTGCAGATGATCAACGACGCGCAGACCCATGACTTGCCCGGGTCGGACGAGGGGTTTCAGCGCCTGTGCCATTTTTGCGGATATCGCGATGTCGACGCGTATTGCGTCGCGCTCGGCACGCAACTCGAAGCGGTGCACACCTTGACCGAAAGTTTTTTCGCGCCGCGGGGCGGAGGCGCGGCTGCCGAAACGCTGAGTCAACTCAGCGACGGCGTTGTGGAGATGATGGACAACTGGCCGTCGCTACCGGCGTTGCGCACCGATCGTGCTGCCAAGATCTTCAATCGTCTGCGTCCGGCCATTCTGCGCGGTGTCGCGCGTGCCAGCAATCCTGACGAAGCGCTCATTCAGCTTGACGGGTTTTTAGCCGGGCTGCCTGCGGGGGTACAATTGTTTTCATTGTTCGAGGCGAACCCGCATTTGATCGACTTACTGGTCGAAATTTGTGCCGGTGCCCCTGATTTGGCGCGCTATATCGCCCACAACGCTCAGGTTTTCGACGCGGTGCTCGACGGGTCGTTTTTTGCACCCATGTCGGATGTTGCGGGTCTGGTCAAAGCCTTGCAAGCCCGCCTGAAGGATGCACCGGATTACGAGGCGCGCCTCAACGCAGCGCGACGCTGGATGAAAGAAGTCCGGTTTTGCATCGGCGTGCAGCACCTCAAGGCGGTGATCAACAGCGCAGAGGCCGGGCAGTGTTACGCCCAACTGGCCGAGGCCTGTCTGGTCGGTCTGTTGCCGGTGGTCAGCGACAATTTTGCGGTGAAATACGGGCCGGTGCCGGGGCGCGGTTTTATGGTGCTGGGCATGGGATCGTTGGGGGCCGGTGATCTGACGGTGACGTCGGATCTGGATATCATCGTGATCTACGACGGCGATGGGGTGGCAGAGTCGGCGGGTGCCCGCCAGTTGAGCGTCCCGGTCTATTACGCCCGACTGACGCAGGCATTGGTGACGGCGCTGGCTTCTCCTATGGCAGAAGGGCGGCTTTACGAGATCGACATGCGGCTGCGTCCCTCGGGGCGCAAAGGCCCTGTCGCGGTTTCTCTGAGCGGCTACAAGGCCTATCAGAATGACGAGGCCTGGACGTGGGAGCATCTGGCGCTGACGCGGGCGCGGGCCGTGGCAGGCGATGCGGCGCTTGGGCGCGAAATCGAAGCGTTTCGCCGTAAGCTTCTGTCGGCCAAATCCGGTGGCACGACGATTCTGGCCGACGTGGCCGACATGCGGGCGCGGTTACGCGCAGCTGAAGGGGCCTCCGGCGCGCTTGATTGGAACGTCAAGGCCGGTGCCGGTGGATTGCTCGACATATCGCTGATTGCGCAGGCCGCTGTCTTAATTGCGGGTTCAGCGCAGCGCGATACCGCCGGTCAACTGATTTGCGGCACACAGCACGGCTGGTGGTGCGCGCAGGAGGCACAGGAATTAAACGAAAGCTACGCGCTGTTTAAGACGATACAACAAGTGGCCCGATTGGTGGGTGCTCAACGTTTTGACGACTCAAGCGTCGGGCAGGGTGCGGTGGAAATGTTGCTGGCCGAAACCGGCGCGGACAGTGTAAAGGCCCTGCTGAGTCGCGTAGGGGCATTGCGCGGCACAGCGGGCGCAATTATCGATCGGGTGCTGGCACAAGATTGAAAAAAATAGGAGCACACCATGGAGAAAACCGCGCATAAATCAGACCCGCGCGGGCTGATCTTTGAAAGTTACCGTATAGACGGTATCCGCATTGAGGAATGCCGGTCGATTTTTCTGGACTGGGCGCTTGGACTCGCCATGGGCGACGACGTGGCGGCCCATATAGACGCAATGCTTGCGGCCTACGGCGACGACAACCCGGACCACCCGATGACGCAGGTAATGCGCGAGGGGGCGGCGCGCCGCGACGTTCCCAAAGGCCGCCGCGGCGGTCGCAAGGCGCGGATTTAGCTTTGGTCCTGACCGGGAGTGAGCAGAAAAAGAAATCCCCGCACCATTCAGCGGCGGTGCGTAATTTTTTGCAATATTGAAGCCGGACTCAGAGCTGGCCAAGTCCCGCCAGAATGCGCGCCCAGCTACGGGCGCCTTTGTGAAAACTGTTCAGGTCGTATTTTTCGTTGGGCGAATGGATCTGATCGTCGTCGCGGCCAAAACCGATCAGCATCGAATCCATCCCCAGAATGTCCTTGAAATGCCCTGCGACGGGAATCGAGCCGCCGCAACCGACGAAAACCGCGGCGTTTGGCCATTCGTCGCTCAAGGCGCGGCGCGCGGCGTCAAATGCCGGATGGTCGGTGGCAAAGTTGGCAGCGGGGCCAGCGCCGTGGTCGGTAAATTCAACCGTGCAATCGGCGGGCAGACAGGATTTGACGTAATCCTGGAAAGCGTCGCGGATCGCCAGAGGGTCCTGATGACCTACAAGGCGAAAGCTGATCTTGGCGCTGGCAATCGCTGGCAGAACAGTTTTGAAGCCGGTGCCGGTATAACCGCCGGTTATGCCGTTAACTTCGCACGTCGGCCGGGACCATAGCATTTCCAACGGGCTGCGTCCGACCTCGCCCGCCGGCTCGGACAGTCCGACACCACCCAGAAATGAGTCGTGGTCGAAATTCAGCGATTGCCACTGACCGGCGATATCGTCGCTCAATTCCGGCACACCGTCGTAAAACCCCGGCAGGGTTACACGCCCGCTATCACTGTGCAGACCGGCGATAATATTGGCCAGAATACGTGCCGGATTGGCGGCAAGACCGCCAAACATGCCCGAGTGCAGGTCTTTGTCAGCGGCGTGCACCACAATTTCCTGTCCCAGTAACCCGCGCAGCTGCGTAATAATGGCGGGCACCGCATCGCCGAACATACCGGTATCGCAAATCAGTGCGATGTCGGCTGTAAGTTCGCCGGCGTTTTCTTGCAAAAACGGGATCAGCGACGGTGAACCCGATTCTTCCTCGCCCTCAAAAAACACCGTAATTTTGCACGGCAGCGCGCCGGTCACGGTGAGATGGGCGCGGCAGGCTTCGAGAAACGTCATCAACTGACCCTTGTCGTCCGACGACCCGCGGCCCCTGATCACCTTGCCGTTCGGCATGTCCTGCAATTCGGGTTCAAAAGGCGGTGTGTCCCATAATCCAATCGGATCAACTGGTTGCACGTCGTAGTGTCCATAGAATAATACATGCGGTCCATCGCCGTCAGCATGACCGACCACCATGGGGTGCCCGTGTGTCGGGCGTTTTTGCGCGTCAAATCCCAGCCCGACCAATGCGTCAACCAGCCAATCTGCGGCGGCGTCGCATTGGGGCGCGAAATCGGGGTCAGTGGAAATCGAGGCGATTTTTAGTAGCGCCAGCAGGCGCGCCACGGCATTGGGTTGATCGGAGTCTATTTGGGTCAGGATTTTATTCAATGTCACGGGGCGCTGCCTTTGTAATTGCGTCACCACGAGCCTAGCGACCCGACTGCCTTTGTCCAGTCGCAGCGTGGTGTGGCCACTGGTTTATCTGCCACAATCTTGCCAATGCTGCGGCAACGTCTGGAAATCGCCCGTTGGCGCCGTTAGAACTGCCGCAACCAAGAAACAAAAAAGGATACGCGCGATGAAAACCGCACCCCTGATCGCGGGACTGCTGGCCATGTTTCTGGCCACCCCGCTGGCCGCCCAAAACCTGCCCGACGCGAAATCCGCCGCCAAAATGCTGTTTTCAACACGCGCCAAGGCTGTCAGGGCCGTGGTGATCAAGGCGGCATTCCTGAGCCAGAGCGATTTGCAGTCGCTGACCACGGTGGCAAAATTGCAAAAGTATTATACCGCCATCGCCGTCAGCCCCTCCGGGGGGATCACCGGTGATGCGGCGGCGGCGGCCACGAATTTTCACAGTATCGAAGCGGCACGCGCTGCGGCCACGGTCAGTTGCAACGCCAAGAAAAAGCGCAGCGATAAACCCTGCGAGATCGTCGCCGAAACCTTGCCCGACAAGTATACCGACCGGCGCGCCTTTCAGCTTAACCCCGATGCCACCGACGCGTTCAAGAAAAAATATCGCCGCGCCAAATCGCCCAAGGCTTTTGCAACCTCGCAGCAGAGCGGCATGTGGGGGCAGGCAGTAAAAGCAGGCTCAATCGAGGCCGCACGCGCAGCCGCTGTGGCCCAATGTCAGTCCAAAGCCGCGTCCGCCGGTGTGCAGGCCAAAGACTGTCAGGTCGTGTCCGAGAATTAGACCGGCGGCATCTATACGGCTGTCAACTGTACCGACGACGGGTCAAGCCCTTGCGCGCCGGTGACGTCGGCAACGACAACGCCATTTAGCAAAATACACGCGCCGGTTCCGTCCGGGAAGTCAACTACCGTAACGGTGGCCGTGCCCGGACCCGAAAGATATTCGACCTCGATGGAGTCCTCGGACGGGTCGAAATCGGTAATCGTTGCCCCGCGTCCCGTGTCTATTGTGTCTCCAAGCACAAAATGGTCCTGACCATCGCCGCCGGTACCGGTGTCGTTGCGCCCCAGATACAGCGTGTCGTTGCCGTCGCGGCCATAAAGCGTATCGGCGGCGTCGTCTTCCGAATCGGTTTCCGAGCCCCCGTGAAGCACATCGTCGCCCTTACCCCCGCTTACCTTGTCGCTGCCAAACCCGCCTTCGAGAAAATCGTTCCCCTGACCTGAAAATAAGCGGTCATCGCCTGTGCCTCCGTGAAGTTCGTCATCGCCACTTTTAGTGTGCAACTTGTCGTTGCCGTCACCTCCAAACAGCTTATCGTCGCCCGTGCCGCCAAAAAGTTTGTCGTTGCCGCCAGCACCGTAAAGTTTGTCGTCGCCGCCCTGACCGTTTAGAATATCGTTACCCGTGCCACCCGACACCAGATCGTTGCCGGCGCCTCCGTCCACGAAATCGTCTCCGATCCCACCGAACAGCCGGTCCTCACCAAAGTTGCCGTGAATATTGTCGTCGCCTCTGCCGCCGTAAAGCCGGTCGTCGCCGTCGTGCCCCAATATGCGATCGTCACCGGAAAAACCGTGAACGACGTCAGAGCCGTTCGTGCCGTTGATATCGTCGTTGCCGTCCGTGGCGTCCGCCACAGTGTCGTCCACGCTGTCGCCGCGAATAAAATCCACAAGTTCCGTAAGCAAAAGAATGTTGACCAGAGTAATGAGAAAAATCATCTGCGCGCATACTCCGAACCCATATGTTCGGCCCAAAAGCGCCCCACGCGTACCTTTTTGACGGTCGCGGCAGTCCGCACTGCCGGATGCGACCCAGGTATTCCCAGATGCCCCCGTATATCTGTTGCGTCTGGAAAATACCACAATTACGCCATAAATCGTTGAAAATGTGGCAGAAATGACGGAATGCCGTCTCGATATGGAAACAGTTTGCGTTGCCTGTTCTCAGCGTTTCTGTTGGGTCAACAAAGGCGGTCCGGTTGCGCCCTCATTTTGGCGTAAATATGCGAATCACCGCAGTTAATGCCCGCGCCAGATCCACCCGCCGCCGAGCACGCGCGTGCTTTGGGCTGCATAGAACACGCAGGCCTGTCCGGGCGCGACGCCTTCTTCGGGCGTCAGCAATTCGACGGTCGCCGTGGTCGCGGACGTTGCGCGCAACAGGGCGGGCTGCGCCGGTCGGGTCGAGCGAACCTTCACCAAAAGCGGAAGTTCATTATTTGATTCAAACGGCCCGTGCCCCAGCCAGTTGATTTCGCGTACGAAGACCTCGCGGGTTTCCAGCGCCGATTTCGGCCCCACCGTCACGCGACGGGTTTCAGGGTCCAGATGGACCACGTAAAGCGGATCGCCCCCACCGATGCCCAAACCTCGGCGCTGTCCGATTGTGTAGTGGATCACACCTTTGTGCCTGCCCAGAATGCGACCGTTGAGATCGACTATGTCACCGGGGTCTGCCGCACCCGGGCGCAGTTTTTTGATCACGTCGGCGTAAGATCCGTTCGGCACGAAACAAATGTCCTGACTGTCGGGTTTTTCCGCGACCGGCAGGCCGAATTTGCGCGCCAGAGCACGGGTTTGGGCCTTGGATTTCAGATGGCCAAGGGGAAAGCGCAGGTAATCCAGCTGATCGGGCGTGGTGGAAAACAAAAAATATGATTGATCGCGGTCCGGATCGGCCGCACAATGCAGTTCGGCCCCGTTACCGCCTTCAAATCGTTGGATATAATGGCCCGTTGCCATGCAATCGGCGTCCAGATCGCGGGCGGTTTCCAACAGATCACGAAATTTGACGCGTTCATTGCAGCGGATGCACGGCACCGGGGTTGCGCCGGCCAGATAGGCGTCGGCAAACTCGTCGATCACGCTTTCTTTGAAACGGTTCTCGTAGTCCAGCACGTAATGGGGAAAGCCCATTTCGTCGGCGACGCGCCGTGCGTCGTGAATATCGCGACCGGCGCAGCACGCACCCTGTTTGGCCAGGGCGGCACCGTGGTCGTACAACTGCAGGGTCACGCCGATCACATCGTAGCCCTCGGACGCCAAAAGAGCGGCCACCACCGAACTGTCGACGCCGCCCGACATAGCCACGAGCACGCGCGTCTGATCGGGTGATTTGGCAAACCCAAGTGAATTGAGAACGGGCGTTGAAGGTGCGGGCTGCATGGCCGACTCCGTTGAATTGAACCGTAATATAGGAAAATCTTACGCAGTCTCAAGGCGCTGCTTTAGCGCTCTTTAAAGAATTGCCGCCAGACTCGCAATCTCTTGAGCGAGCGAAAGTACAGCCATGATGATCAAACGCGCCAAAGGCCCGGTGTTCGTGACACTACGTGACGGCACCATCATCAGCCGGGCCGATCTGCCCGATCCGAAAACGCGGCGCTGGGTCGCCAGCCGCAAGGCCGCCGTCGTGCGCGCCGTTGCCGCCGGACTGATCACCGTGGACGAAGCATGCGCAATGTACGCATTAAGCCCCGAGGAATTCCAATATTGGCAATCTGCGGTAGAACAGCATGGAATCGAAGCGCTGAAAACTACATATATAGGCAAGTATAGACAACCTTAGGATGAGTCGTTAACATAACGCTATCGAGTAACCTGTGGTTAACCATTCTGCGCCACTGTGCAGTGGCACCCAGTTATCGCGGAGAAACGACATGCGAGTTCTATTGGTCGAAGACGACCCCACTACCTCAAAAAGCATTGAAATGATGCTGTCCAACGCCAACCTGAACGTCTATGCGACCGATTTGGGCGAGGAAGGGATCGATCTGGCCAAGCTTTACGACTACGATTTGATTCTGCTTGATCTGAACCTGCCGGATATGAACGGACACGACGTGCTGCGTCAGTTGCGGCTGGCCCGCGTGGACACCCCGATTCTGATCCTTTCGGGTATCGATGACGCCGAAAACAAAATCAAGGGATTTGGGTTTGGTGCCGATGACTACCTGACCAAACCGTTCCACCGCGAAGAACTGGTTGCCCGAATTCATGCGATTATCCGCCGCTCAAAGGGACACGCGCAGTCGATGATCCGCACCGGTGAATTCACGGTAAATCTGGACGCCAAAACCGTCGAGGTGGACGGGCGCACCGTGCATCTGACCGGCAAGGAATACCAGATGCTGGAACTGCTGTCGCTGCGCAAAGGTTCTACCCTGACAAAAGAGATGTTCCTCAACCACCTTTACGGCGGCATGGACGAACCCGAACTAAAAATCATCGACGTGTTTATTTGCAAGTTGCGCAAAAAGCTTTCGGTGGCGACGGGCGGTGAAAACCATATCGAAACTGTTTGGGGCCGGGGTTACGTATTGCGCGATCCTGAACCGGCACTGCGCGCGGACGCCATTGCCGCGCATGCCTGAAGGCCGTGGCGATCAGTTGCCGTGATCTGAGTTTGACACCCAAGGGTATGGGGCGCATACGGCGCCGGATCGCCAAAGCCGCACAGACCGACCTGCGCGATCGTCGCTGGACGCGCGCGATTTGTCCGCCTATCCCTGTTGGCGGGGGTGTGGTGTATGACAGCGAAAATCTTGGTGGCAAAATTGTCGGCCGCACAGGCCGCAACCGAGCTGGCCCGCCTGTCGGGGGTCATCGACAAGGCCAACGCCGCTTATCACACCAACGACGAACCGGTCATCGACGACGCCACATTCGATGCACTCAAAGCGCGCAACACCGCCATAGAGGCGCGGTTTCCCGATCTGAAGCGCGCCGACAGCCCGTCGGACCGAGTCGGCGCACCTGTGCAATCCGGTTTTGCCAAAATCCGTCACGCCGAGCGCCTGATGTCGTTGGCAAATGCGTTTGCCGACAGTGATGTCGTCGAATTCGTTGCCCGTGTGCGCAAGTTTTTGGGTCTGTCAGAGAGCGACGAATTGGCGTTCACTGCAGAGCCCAAGATCGACGGTCTTTCGCTTAGTCTGCGGTATGAAAACGGACGGCTCGTGCAGGCCGCCACACGCGGCGACGGCGAAATCGGCGAAAACGTCACCGCCAACGCCCGGACTGTTTCTGATATACCGCAGATGCTGACCGGCGCGCCCGACGTGCTCGAGGTGCGCGGCGAGGTCTACATGGCCCACAAGGATTTTGAAGCGCTGAACCGACGCCAGGCCGAGACTGGTCAAAAAACTTTTGCCAACCCGCGCAATGCTGCGGCCGGGTCGTTGCGGCAGCTGGATGCGTCGATCACAAAGGCGCGCCCGTTGCGGTTTTTCGCCTATGCCACCGGGCAGCAGAGCGCGCCAATGGCCGAAAGTCAAACCGGGATTCTGGCGTGTTTTGAAACATTAGGTTTTTCTACCAACCATTTGACCGAGATGTGTAAAACGGCAGATGACTTGTTGGATCGCTATCGGCTAATCGAATCAAAACGTGCGGTTTTGGACTACGATATCGACGGCGTGGTCTACAAGGTTGACGATCTGACGCTGCAAAGCCGGCTCGGCTTGCGGTCCACCACACCGCGCTGGGCGATTGCGCATAAATTCCCCGCTCAAACCGCATTTACCTGGATCGAAGACATCGAAATTCAGGTGGGCCGCACCGGCGCGTTGTCACCGGTTGCGCGGCTCAAACCTGTAACCGTCGGTGGCGTTGTCGTGTCCAACGCCACACTTCACAACGAGGATTTCATCGCCGGCGTCGATTCCAAAGGCGAAGCCATTCGCGGCGGCCGCGATTTTCGCGTTGGCGACTGGGTCGAGGTATACCGCGCCGGTGACGTGATCCCCAAGCTGCGCGACGTGGATATCTCCAAGCGAAAAGCTGGTAGCGAAGCCTATGAATTTCCGCACAGCTGCCCCGCGTGCGGCAACCCGGCCCGGCGTGAGGCGGGCGATTCCGTGCGGCGCTGCACCGGCGGCATTGCCTGTCCGGCGCAGGTAATCGAGGCCCTGAAACATTTCGTGTCGCGCGCGGCATTCGATATCGACGGGCTGGGCGCCAAACAGGTGGAACAGTTTTACAAAGACGGCTGGATCACGGAGCCCGCTGATATTTTCAACCTGCGCGAAAAGTTTGGATCAGGCCAAGACGCACTTGCCAATCGGGAAGGTTGGGGGGATTTGTCGGCGCGCAACTTGTTCGACGCAATTGACGCCAAAAGCACTATCCCGTTGGGAAAATTCATTTTTTCTTTGGGCATTCGTCACGTCGGCGACAGCACTGCCGGGCTTTTGGCGTCGCACTATGAAACCTGGGCCGCATTTGAGGCCGCCGCGATTGCGGCGCGCGATACCCAAAGCGCGGCTTTCAACGCGTTACTGGCCATCGACGGGATTGGTGAGGTACTGGCGCAGGCAATCATCGACGTATTTGCCAGCGACACAGTGCGCGCACCGATTGACCGGCTAAGCCGTCAAGTCGATATCCTGCCCGCGACGCCGGGGCCGGGACAGGACAGCAGCCCGATCGCCGGAAAAACCGTGGTGTTTACTGGCACGCTGGCCAAAATGGGCCGCGCCGAAGCCAAGGTGCGCGCCGAGGAACTGGGGGCCAAGGTTGCAGGGTCGGTGTCCGCGCGGACGGACTATCTGGTCGCGGGAGAAAACGCCGGATCCAAAGCTACCAAAGCCCAAAAATTGGGCGTCGCAGTGCTGTCAGAAAACGATTGGTTTGAGATGATCGCACAAATTGAGTAGCGTCGCACCATGAGCGCGCGGCCTGAAATATTGTTTCCCCTGTTCGGATCACTGACGTCGCTTGCCGGTGTTGGTCCTAAAACATCAAGTACTTTCAGTCAGTTGCACGTCCATACACCACGCGACTTGCTGTTTACGCTGCCGCACAGCGGCATTTCCCGCATGGTGGTCGAGTCGGTGACAGACGTGCCGCCGCCTGCCGTAGTAACCGTGCAAGTGACAACTGTCCAGCACCGGCCCAGCCCGGTCAAAGGCCGCCCGACGCGCGTGACCGTATCGGATGGTCGCACAGATTTCGAGCTGGTGTTTTTTCACGCGCGGGGCGATTGGTTGCGCCAGACCCTGCCCATTGGTGAAAAACGGCTGGTGTCTGGCAAGATAGAGCTGTTCGACGGTGTGATCCAGATGGTGCATCCCGAGCATATCGTCAAATCTTCGGCGGGCGCAACAATTCCGGCGTTCGAGCCAATTTACCCTCTGGTCGCCGGGCTGTCGCAAAAGCTGATGCAGCGCGCCACAAAGGGCGCATTGGAAATTGCGCCCGCGCTGCAGGAGTGGATCGATCCGGGGCTCAAAACCGTTCGCGGCTGGCCCGGTTGGCAGGACGCGCTCAGGACGGCCCACGACCCCGCGACGCCCGGCGATCTGTCGCCGCAATCGCCCGCACGTCAGCGTTTGGCCTATGACGAGTTGTTCGCGCATCAGCTCACGCTGGCGATCGCCCGCGAAGCGCGGCAAAAACAGGCGGGAATTGCCTCGGTCGGGACCGGGGATATGCGCAATAAGGTACTGAATAAACTTCCATTTCGGCCAACGGACGCGCAAACGCGGGTGATGGGTGAAATCGCGTCCGACATGGCGTCGTCGCACCGCATGAACCGTCTTTTGCAAGGTGACGTAGGTTCGGGGAAAACTCTGGTGGCTTTTGTGGCGCTGGTGACAGCGGTGGAAAGCGGCGGGCAGGGCGTGATGATGGCCCCGACTGAAATTCTGGCGCGCCAGCATCTGGCCAGCCTGCAACCGCTGGCCGAAAGCGCCGGTATCGTGCTTGAAATATTCAGCGGGCGCGACAAGGGCCGGGCGCGGCAGGATAAGCTGAAAGCGCTGGCAAAAGGTGACATCCAGATACTGGTCGGCACCCACGCGGTGTTTCAGGACGACGTGCATTTTGCCGACCTGCGTCTTGTTGTGGTGGACGAGCAGCACCGTTTTGGCGTGCGCCAGCGCATGAATCTCAGCGCGAAGGCCGCCGCGCCCGACGTTCTGGTCATGACCGCGACGCCGATTCCGCGCTCGTTGGCGCTGGCGCGGTTTGGCGACATGGATTTTTCGCAGCTCAACGAAAAGCCACCGGGGCGACGTCCGGTAACGACGGCTTTGGTGTCCAATTCGCGGCTGCAAGACGTGATCGCGCGCCTCAAAGAGGCCATTGCCAAAGGGCAACAGGCCTATTGGGTCTGCCCGTTGGTGAGCGAAAGCGAATCGCTGGCGCTGAGCGCGGTTCAGGCGCGGCAATCCGTGTTGGCGGCAGCGTTTGGAAATGACAGGGTGGCGCTGGTTCACGGGCAGATGGCGGCGGGCGACAAAGACGCCGCTATGGCCAGGTTTCTGGACGGCGAAACCAGCGTTCTGGTCGCAACGACCGCCATCGAGGTGGGTGTCGATGTCCCGAACGCCACGATCATGATTATCGAATCGGCCGAACATTTCGGGTTGACCCAACTGCACCAGCTGCGCGGACGCGTGGGGCGGGGCACAGCAGAGTCGACCTGTTTGCTGATGTACGCACCGCCACTGGGTGAACGCGCGCGCCAGCGTCTTGAAATATTGCGCCGGACCGAAGACGGATTCAAGATCGCAGAAGAAGACATGCGCCTGCGCGGTGCTGGCGATGTGCTGGGGGTGCAGCAATCGGGGTTGCCGCGGTTTCGGATTGCCGATCTGGAACATCAGACAGAGCTGATGCAGGTGGCGTGTGACGACGCCCGGCTGACATTGCAGCGCGACCCCGAACTGACCTCGGTGCGCGGCACGGCCATTCGGGCGTTTTTGTTCCTGATGGAACAAGACAAAGCGATCCGCATGATTTCAGTGGGTTAGCGGAAAATTCTGCATTTCATCACGTTATGTTCGCAAATGTTCTTAAAAAGTTCTTTACAGTCTAGGGGGAAATATGGAACAAAGAGGCAACAAATAACAAAACGCGACAGGATATCAACCATGTTTTCACAGATTATCAGCATCACCAGACGCGCACCGGATTCGGTGCTTGTCGACAGCATCGGCTGCGCGGCGGTTGTGGTACTGGTTTACGTTGGGTTTAGCCTGCCTGGACTAATCTGAACCCGACTGCGGGATTTGCCTGCAATCCGCTTCGCCCCGTTGCGCATGACTGTCCCCTCATTAAATGCGCACCCCTGCCGGTCTGGCCGGGAAATGGCGTACCGTTTCGACGGGATCGCCAGACGACTTTGGCGGATTTGCCAACTTAAAGCCGCGTATCCCTTTGGGATTGCGCGGTTTTTTTTAGCCAGAGGCGGTTTTTGCCTGTAAAATTTCAAACGCGTCGTGCAACGCGTCAAAAACCAGCATGATCGACGCGTGACGGTTTTTATAGTCCTTTGCCGGCCTGAGAACCTCCAGCCCGTCAAACGGGGCATCGGGCACTGGCCCGTCAGCTTCCAGCATTGCCGCCAGTTGCCTGCGGCCTCGCTCAATTGTATCGTGATCACAATCTATGATCTGCGCCCCCACCACCGCAGCCGCCGCCTGCCCAAGCGCGCACGCCTTGATATCCTGGCCGAACGCGGCAATTCGCCCGTCGTTTAATGTCACGTCGATATGGACGGCAGAGCCACACAACGGTGCGCGGCGCCGAACGCTGACATCGGGCGAGTCCAGTCGCGCCAGATGCGGAATGCCTGCCGCCAAGGCCAGTATCCGGTTGGAATAAAGCTTGATTAGATCATTGTCCTGCGTCAAAGCCGCGATGCCTTTTCTGATTTACATTTGTGCAATATGTAAGGCAGGCGGCGGCGAAATAAAAGGAACGCGTCATGGACACATTTGATCCGGCAGAATTAACGTATAATGCCGATGGGCTTATTCCGGTCATTGCGCAGGACGCCACCAGCAAAGCGGTGCTGATGCTGGCGTGGATGAACGCGGGGGCGGTGGCGCGTACTTTGGATAGCAAGAAAGTGACTTATTGGTCGCGTTCGCGACAGGAATATTGGGTCAAGGGGCTGACCAGCGGCCACACTCAGGCACTGGTCTCCATGCGCGTCGATTGTGATAGCGATTGCTTGTTGGTTGTCGTCGATCAGGTTGGACCGGCGTGCCATACCAATAGGGATAGTTGTTTTTATATAGATATAACAAACGGCTATTGTTCAGAATTAATGTGAACTATCAATCATTGCCAGCACAGCCCTTGCAGTGAAGCCCTGTGTTCGCAACTGTTGAATCGCGCGTGCGCCGTCACGTTTGGCAAGTCTTTTGCCGTTGTGATCACGTATTAAACGGTGGTGGTGATAGCTTGGCACCGGCAGATCAAGCAGCGCCTGCAACAGCCGGTGTATCGGCGTAGCGGGCAACAGATCGCGCCCCCGCACAACGTGGCTGATGGCTTGATGCGCATCATCAACTACTACCGCCACGTGGTAACTGGTGCCGATATCGCGTCGCGCCAAAACGATGTCGCCGCAGGTGTTTTGTAGCATCTGCGCGTCAAGCGCCCGGGATCCCGGGTGGTCGCCGCCGGTTTCACGGTAATTCAGGCGTGACACCGCAGCGGGACCGCCCAGATACACGATGGCGTCCTGCATGTTCAGACGGATCGCGTCTTTGGGCCCGGCGTACCGCATGTCGCGGTGGCGGCACGTGCCCGGGTAAATCACGCCGTTGGGGCCGACAACGGGCTGTGCATTTTCCTGCGGGGCGCTGATTGCCGAATGAATATCAGCGCGCGAACAGGCGCAAGGATAACATAAACCTTTGGATATCAACAGGTTCAGGACGTCGCCATACGCTGGCAGTCGCGTGGATTGCCGTAAAACCGGCTCTGACCACGTGATGCCAAGCCATTGCAGATCGTCAAATATACTTTGTTCGAAGGCGGGTTTTGCGCGCGCTGTGTCGATGTCCTCAATTCTCAATACAAACTCACCAGCAAATTTTTTCGCCAAGCGCCACGCTGTAATTGCGCTATAGGCGTGTCCCAAATGCAGGTGCCCGGTGGGCGAAGGGGCAAACCGCGTGCGCATTTAGGTTTTTTGCAGCACATAAACGTTTGATTTCATGTCATATCCGGGCAGGTGCTCGCCGTATTCTTTGAACAACAGTCGCGCAAATCCACTGTCAACGTTTTCGATTATCCGTGCCTCAAATGCCGGGTCTTCCAACGTGTGATCGTTCAGAGAAAACACGAAAAGCCCGTCCGGTGGCAGCATTGCAAGCACGGAATCGATGGTTTCCGGCGGTGCGTGCGCCGTGACGATGACTCCGACAGCGGAAATGTGGCTGTAAGTCCCGATCTCAAACGGGAACGGATCGTCCAGATCGACCTGCCACAGCGTACGGTACAGATCCTTTTTGCTGCGCGCTTTATCAAGCATTTCGCCGTTCAGGTCGCTGCCGTCGATGGCCGTGAAACCGGCATCACGCAAAGCCAGCCCCGATATGCCCGTGCCGCACCCCATGTCGAGGACCGGGGCGCTCAGATCAGGGGCAAATTTTGCCAGAGCCGCGGCGCAGCGTGTCGGTGTCACGTAGCCGTAGGCGGCTACTTCGTTTTCGTATGTGTCGGCCCAGACGGAATAAAACGCATCGGTTTGGTCAACGGTTTCAACTTTATACGCCTGATCTATCAGCCTTTTATCCGTCGTCACCCTGCGCGCACCCCCGTTTTGCTGCCCGTGATATCAGGAGCAGGCCGCAGCGTCCAGCAGCCAGCCCCTGTAGGCGGCTTTGGCGCGTTCGGTATAGGCCAGATAGCGGGCCTTGCGGTTGCGCCGTCCGCTTTGGCCGTCGTCAAGCGGGGGAAACAACCCGAAATTGACGTTCATGGGCTGAAATGTCTTGGCTTCGGCGCCACCAGTAATATGACGCACGAGCGCGCCTGTGGCGGTCACGTCGGGTGGCGGTGCCAGGATGCGGCCTTGGAGTTCTGCGGCGGCCATGCGTCCGGCAAGCAAACCCATAGCGGCGGATTCGACATAACCCTCGACACCGGTGATCTGTCCGGCAAAGCGTATGTGGGGACTGGATCTGAGCTTCATCTGTTCGTCAAGCAGGCGTGGAGAATTCAGAAATGTATTGCGGTGAATGCCCCCCAGTCGGGCAAACATTGCGTCGTGAAGACCGGGAATCTGTCTAAAAACATGGGTTTGCGCGCCGTATTTCATCTTGGTCTGAAACCCGACGATGTTGTATAACGTTCCCAAGGCATTGTCGCGCCGCAGCTGCACCACGGCGTATGGTTTGACGTCAGGTTGATGTGGATTGGTCAGGCCCACAGGTTTCATCGGGCCAAACCGCAGGGTTTCACGCCCGCGCTGCGCCATGACTTCTATGGGCAGGCAGCCCTCGAAATACGGCGTGTCAGCACCAATTTCGCCGTCGCGAAATTCGGTTTTATCTGCGGCCAAAAGCGCGTCGATGAATTTTTCATAATCCTCACGGCCGAGCGGGCAATTCAAATACGCCGTGCGGTCGGCTTCGGTTTCGCCTTTGTCATACCGCGACTGGAACCACGCGGTGTTCATATCGATAGAATCGGTGTGGACGATGGGCGCGATTGCGTCAAAAAACGCCAGAGAATCCTGACCGGTCTCGGCAGCGATTGCCGCGCCCAGCGCCGTTGACGTCAGCGGCCCGGTGGCGATGATCACCGGCCCGTTCGTTCCCGTGGGCAGATGGTCGATTTCCTTGCGCGACACGGTAACCAGCGGATGCGACGCGACGCGCTGCGACACATCGTTGGCAAAAGCCGCGCGGTCTACGGCCAGCGCGCTACCGGCGGGCAGGGCGTTTTTGTCAGCCATCGCCATGATCAATCCGCCGGCCGCGCGCATCTCCCAATGCAACAGACCAACGGCGTTGCCGGTGTCGTCGTCGGAGCGAAACGAATTGGAACAGACCATTTCCGCCAGATCGCCCGTTTTATGCGCCATGGTGGCGACTGTGGGTCGCATTTCGTGCAACGTTACCGGGACGTCAAGGCTGGCGGCTTGCCAGGCGGCTTCGGAGCCCGCCAGACCGCCTCCGATAATGTGAATGGAATTGCCCATACGGCGCGATGTAGGCGAGTTCGACGCAAAAGAAAAGGGCGCCCCGCAGGGCGCCCCGTGTCTTGCGGCAGGTGAAAAGATTAGGCCGACGCGTCGGCCTTTTCGCTTTCCTTTGGGGTGATGTCGACGACGTCCGCGTCGTGTACGTCTTTTTTGCGTGACGCACGTCTTTCCAGATAGCTGTCGAGAGCATAGCGTCCGCGTCCGTGGGAAAACAGCATCAACAAACCACCGATCATCGCCAGATCGCGCCAGAACGCACCCAGTGCCACAGGGTCGCCGGGGGCGTAATTGAGAATAAAGCTTGACCAGAACAGATATAGCGCCAGCAGTGCTGCGGTCAGACGCGTTTGAAACCCGATCAAAATTGACGTTGCGGCCAGCAGCTCAAAGGCGGCGTTGGGCAATTTCAGGTAGTCTGGCACTGTGCTGATGGCCAGAAATTGCTGCATACCGTTCAGATCGATGATCAACCCGATTGATTTGGCAATAAAGTACGACGCGATCAGAACACGCGCTGTGGCATGGGCCATTTCCTGCACACTTTCTTTTTTGTCCGCCAGACTGGTCATTGGAATATCCCTTTGTTGTCGCGGAACTTTTATACGTCCCACCCGGTTTGAGCCTTTGTTCCGGCCTGTCTGGCGGGCAATTCTGACGACAATAGGGTCATAAACGGATTAATTGTGTTCGTTCGCATAATTTTGCCGCTGAACGAACACTGTTGGCAGGTGACAAAATTATAGCCGCGCATACGCACCCCGAATTGCGCGCCGCGAAACAAAGGCCAGGCGGCGCGATCGCCCGGCCCCCGTTTTATTTGACCAGATTGTCGAGCGACATTTTTCCGGCACCCTTGGAAAACAGAATCAGGAATCCACCGGCAAGGCCAAGGTTCTGAACGAACGTCATGATTTCCATCTGGTTGCTCAGCGTCATATTCAGCGACACGGCACCGGCAATGTATAGACACGACAGGATGATCGCAGCGTTGCGCGTTTGATAGCCGATCAGAATCATGAATCCGCCGATGACTTCAACCGCGATAAGCGCGTAAACAAGGTTGCCTGGGATCGCGATCGATTCAAGAAGTGCCGCAAACACCGTGGGGTCATCAAGTTTGATCAGACCTGCCATGATAAAAATCATCGACAGCAATACACGCCCGATGGCGTGGGCATAGTTTTGTAGGAAGTTCATTTCTCACCTCGTGATTTCCGTGTCCCCTGTGGGGAAGGTTGTCGCCGCTCTGTCGACGCATGCGGTCATCTGAACCGTTCATGCCTAACAGAGTCTGAACGATTGTTGTGAGATTAGAAACAATTAGATCAATCAGAGCGGCTATTCGCTGTCATTTCCACTGGTGTCGTCGTCGGACTGTTCCGCAATCCACGCCACGGACACCACGCTTTCGCCTGCAGCTGTGTCAAATACCCTCACGCCCGAAGACGTGCGGCCCTGACGCGAAATTCCGGCCACCGGGCAGCGGATAGACTGACCGGTCGAAGTGGCGAGCATGATCTGATCGTCGTCTTCTACGGTAAAACACGCGACGATCGAATCACCGCGTCGCCCCAGATTGGCGGCAGCTATACCCTGACCACCGCGTCCGGCGACACGGTATTCATGCGCCGACGTTCGCTTGCCAAATCCGCCCGAGGTAATCGTCAATATCCATTGTTCAAGCGCCCCCAGTTCGGCATAGCGTGCCGGGCTAAGCGCAATTTCAGAACCACCGTCTTCGATCTCGCCGGAATCGTCGCCGGTGACGGCACGGCGCATTTTGAAATAGGCCGTGCGCTCGTCGGGTGTGGCATCCACATGGCGGATGACGGCCATCGACACGACGCCGTCACCTTTGGCCAGTTTGATTCCGCGCACACCCGATGAATCGCGGCCTTTGAATACCCGCACGTCGGTGACCGGAAATCGGATGACTTTTCCCTGCGACGTGGTCAGCAGGAAATCGTCCGTTTCGGTGGTGATCCGGACGTTGACGATGGACGAGCCTTCTTGCAGCTTCATGGCGATTTTACCGTTGGATTTCACGTTGGTGAAATCTGACAGCGCATTGCGCCGCACACCGCCCGTTGAAGTGGCGAACACGATGTGCAGGTCCGACCAGTCTTCCTCGGGCACGTCCACCGGCATGATCGCCGCCACGGAAACGTCGGATGCAATCGGCAGCAGGTTGATGATGGCTTTGCCGCGCGCGTTGCGGCCACCCGCGGGCAAGCGCCAGGTCTTGATCTTGTAGACCATGCCGTCGGACGTAAAAACCAGCAAAGGCGTGTGGGTGTTGGCAATAAACAGGTTGGTAACGAAATCGGTTTCTTTGGTGTTCATGCCCTGCAGGCCTTTGCCGCCGCGTTTTTGCGCACGGTAGTCGGTCAACGTGGTGCGTTTGATGTAGCCCGAATTGGTGACGGTGACGACCATGTCTTCGCGTTCGATCAGATCCTCGTCGTCCATGTCGCCGATATGATCGACGATTTCAGAGCGGCGCGGCACGGCGAACAGATCTTTCACCTCGCGCAGCTCGTCCGAAATCACGGCCATGATCTTGTCGCGCGACCGCAGGGTAGACAGGAAATCCTTGATTTCACCGGCCAGCTTTTGCAATTCATCGGTCACTTCTTTGACGCCAAGCGCTGTCAGGCGTTGCAGGCGCAGCTCGAGGATGGCACGTGCCTGAGTTTCCGACAGATTATAGGTGCCGTCGTCATTCATCGTGTGGCTTGGGTCGTCTATCAGTCGGATGTAATCTGCGATATCAGAAGCAGGCCAGCGCCGTGACATCAGCAGGCGACGCGCCTCGGCAGGGTCGGCAGAGCCGCGGATCGTGGCGACGATTTCGTCCACGTTCGACACCGCCACCGCCAGACCGCACAGGATATGGCTGCGTTCGCGCGCGCGCCGCAGCTCGAATGCCGTGCGCCGCGACACCACCTCTTCGCGGAATGTAATAAAGGCGCTTAAGAACCCGTGCAGCGTCAGTGTTTCCGGCCGCCCGCCATTCAGCGCCAGCATGTTGCAGGGAAACGATGTTTGCATGGGGGTAAAGCGGTGCAACTGGTTGAGCACCACCTCGGGAGAGGCATCGCGCCTGAGCTCGATCACCACGCGCACGCCGACCCGGTCAGATTCGTCCTGCACGTGGGCAATACCCTCGATCTTTTTGTCGCGCGCCAATTCGGCGATGCGCTGGATCAGCGTGGCTTTGTTGACCTGATAGGGGATTTCCGTGGCGACGATGGCATAGCGGTCTTTGCGGATTTCTTCGACCGTGGTACGCGCGCGGATCAAGACCGAACCGCGCGATTCGGTATAGGCCTTGGTGGCACCCTGACGCCCCAGAATGATACCGCCGGTCGGAAAATCGGGCGCAGGCACGAACGCGGTCAGCGCCGCGCTGTCCAGATCGGGATTGTCGATCAGCGCCAGCGTTGCATCGATGACTTCGCCCAGGTTGTGCGGCGGAATATTGGTGGCCATGCCCACGGCAATGCCGCCCGCGCCGTTGACCAGCATATTGGGAAAACGCGCGGGCAACACCGTTGGCTCGCGGTCTTTGCCGTCGTAATTGTCCTGAAAGTCTACGGTGTCTTTGTCGATATCCGCCAGCAGATAGGCCGCAGGTTTATCCATGCGCACTTCGGTGTAGCGCATCGCCGCCGGATTATCGCCGTCCATGGAACCGAAATTGCCCTGCCCATCCAGCAGCGGCAGCGACATGGAAAAATCCTGCGCCATACGTACCAACGCGTCATAAATCGCGCTATCCCCATGCGGGTGATATTTACCCATGGTGTCGCCCACGGGACGCGCAGATTTACGGTAAGACTTGTCGTGCGTGTTGTTGGTTTCGTGCATCGCGAACAGAATGCGCCGGTGCACAGGTTTCAGACCGTCACGCAAATCGGGGATCGCGCGGCTGACAATCACGCTCATGGCGTAGTCGAGATACGAGGTCTTCATCTCGGTCTCGATGCTGATTTGCGGGCCCGGATAAAGGGCGCGCGCAGGCGCCTGATCGTCCCCCGTATCTTCGTTGTCTTCGCTCACGCCCGGTCTTTCCAGTCAGCCACTACATCTTGTGGTGGACTGTAGCATCCGGTGCAAAAATGTGCAACGATTCAGGCGTTTGAAATAGATTTTAACTCGCTTAATAATTGTTAAATTACAGCAACTTAAAGCTTTTCGTGAATCAATTCATTTCGCCCGTACCGGCGCGCATCAACATGCCGTACAGATCACCGGGCTGATCGGGGTCGGCTACCATGTCGAGGGGGTCAAAAAAATCGTGATTTTGGAGTTGGTCGCGAAGGTACCTGAGGGCAGAAAAATCCTCGATTGCAAAGCCAACGCTGTCAAACAGGGTGATCTGACGCGCTGACGTTCGCCCCGGAGCATCATTTGTGATCACACGCCAGAATTCTGTAACTTTATGATCCGGTTCAAGCTGCTGAATCTCGCCTTCAACGCGGGTTTGTGGGGTGTATTCGACAAATATATCGGCGCGCGCCAGAATATCCCGGTGCAGTTCGGTCTTGCCCGGACAGTCGCCGCCGACCGCGTTGATATGTACGCCGCTTCCCACCATATTGTCGCTTAGAATGGTGGCGAATTGTTTGTCGGCGGTCACAGTCGTGATGATGTGCGCGCCTTCTATCGCCGCCTCGGCGCTGTCGCATATCGTGATGTCTAAACCGTTTTTATCTAGGTTATTCATCGCCTTGACAGATGCAGTTCTATCAATATCAAACAAACG
Organism: uncultured Rhodobacterales bacterium; assembly: GCA_964588725.1. Classification (GTDB taxonomy): domain Bacteria; phylum Pseudomonadota; class Alphaproteobacteria; order Rhodobacterales; family Rhodobacteraceae; genus UBA5972. Next base: position 5,654 of record CAZPQL010000004.1, on the reverse strand, counting down.
CACCGCCGTGATCCCAACGATGTCCTGAAATGCCAGGATCTGAAATTCGCACTGCGCGCCGTTGCCGATGACCGCCATGGTACGGGCGTCGCGCGGCGCCAGCGTTTTGGCCACGAACGCCGATGTCGCCGCCGTGCGCAGCGCGGTCAGAATGGTCATTTCGCTTAGCAACACCGGATATCCCGAGTCGACCGATGACAGCACGCCAAAGGCGGTGACCGTCTGCAATCCGGCGCGTGTGTTGCTTGGGTGTCCGTTCACGTATTTGAATGCATATTCCACGCCGTCCGAAACCGGCATCAGCTCGATCACACCGGTGTCGGAATGGCTGGCAACGCGGGCGATTTTGTCAAACTGCGGCCAGCGGCGAAAATCGGCCTCGATATAGACGGCCAGATCGCGCAGCACCTGCGCAACCCCGATGTGCAAAACCAGTCGCATCATGTTGTCGACCGACACGAACGGCACGATATTCAGCGCTTTGACCACGTCAGAATCCCTTGGTTGGACGGTCGAGCACTTTGCGTCCCATCAAAGACGCGGTCAGGTCGACCAAAAGCTGCGCTGTGCGCCCGCGTTCGTCCAGAAACGGGTTGAGTTCCACCAGATCAAGCGAGGTGACCAGCCCGCTGTCGTGCAGTATTTCCATGATCAGATGCGCCTCGCGGAAGGTTGCGCCGCCGGGAACCGTGGTGCCAACAGCAGGCGCGATGGCGGGGTCAAGGAAATCTACATCCAGACTGACGTGCAGCAAGCCGTTGTTATCTTTGACCTTTGTCAAAAAAGCATTGAGCGGATCAATGATCCCGTGCTCGTCGATGGCGCGCATGTCATAAACCGCCATACCATTGACCGCCAGCACCGCCTGTTCGGCAGGGTCGACCGAACGGATGCCAAACATCGCCACGTTTGCGGGATCAATCGCCGACGCGAGGAGGGGAAAATCGCCAAATCCCTGCAGCCCGGTCACATAGGCCAGCGGTGTGCCGTGCAGATTGCCCGAGTCCGTAGTGTCGGGCGTGTGGCAGTCGGGATGCGCATCCAGCCAGAGCACGAATTGCGGGCGCTGCAGCGTGGCCGCCTGCGCGGCCACCCCGGCCAGTGTGCCCAGCGTCAGCGAATGGTCACCGCCCAAAAATATCGGCATACCCGCTTTGGCTGCGGATTGTGCGGCAGAACTCAGCGCCTGGGTCCATCCCACAGTCTGCGCCAGATTTTTGACGGCTTTGTTGCTATGTTTGGCGGTATTGGCGGCGCGCGGTGCCACGTCGCCCTTGTCGTCGACACGGTAACCCAAGTCGCGCAGCATGGCACCCAGCCCCGCTGTGCGCAGCGCCGCCGGACCCATCAGAGCGCCGGGCTGGCTGGCACCGCTTTCAACCGGAGCGCCGACCAGAATACAGGTTTGTTGGGTCATGGTGTGGCTCCTAATGGGTTCGCAGCCTGTAAAAGCAAAAAAATGCTTTGCTACCACCGAAAAAAATGCCCAATATTCCTGCTATATTATCCAATTTGCGTACGCATGAGATCATTATGGACAAAATAGACCAAAAACTTGTTACCGCGTTACGCCGCGATGGTCGTGCTGCCGTATCGCAATTATCCGCAGATATCGGCGTGACACGCGCCACAGTTCGCGCGCGGATGGACCGGTTGGCGGCGCGTGGTGACATCGTGGGGTATTCGGTGGTCATGCGCGACGATGTTGCCGATCATCCGGTGCGTGCGCTGATGATGATCGGAATCTCGGGGCGCGGAACCGACCAGATACTGCGGCGGCTGTCGGGCCTGCCTGCTGTGCAATCGGTGCACAGCACCAACGGCAAATGGGATTTAGTGGTTGATCTGGTCAGTCAGACATTGGTGGATCTTGACGCTGTTCTGGCGCAAATCCGACGCTTTGACGGCGTACAGACCAGCGAAACCAGTCTATTGTTGACGACGCGCAGACCGTTGCCGCCAAAACCGGCTTAAAACGGAATTTCGTCGTCCAGCCCCGCGGCGGCACCGGTATCGGGGGCGCTGTCAAATCCCCCGCTTTGTCCGTCGCCGTAACTATCGCCACCACCGGCAGTTTCACCGCGCGAACCCAGCATGGTCAATGTGCCGTCGAAACCCTGCAAAACCACCTCAGTCGAATAGCGGTCGGCACCCGATTGGTCCTGCCACTTCCGGGTCTGCAATTTACCTTCGATATAGACTTGCGAACCTTTGCGCAGATACTGTTCGGCCACGCGGACCAGCCCCTCTTGGAAAATCGCCACACGGTGCCATTCGGTTTTTTCGCGGTTTTCGCCGGTATTTTTGTCGCGCCAGCGTTCAGAAGTGGCAATCACCAGATTGCACACTTTGCCGCCGTTCTGAAAGGTGCGCACCTCGGGGTCGCGCCCCAGATTGCCCACGATAATAGCCTTGTTGACCGAGCCCGCCATGAATGCACCCCTTTTGGTTGCGAAATGTTAACCTTGGTCCTTAGAGCATCCCCAAGTGATGAAGAAAAGGTGAAATTTTAGACAGATTTTATGCGTTTTGATGTTGGGTCGCCCATTCGGATGCGCGGGTTGCCATTGCCCAAGATGGGTCGCGGCCATATCGGTTATGGCTTCAAACCAGTGCGTGTCCGCGTGCTGACCAGCTTTGTTCACTTCGTTGAATGTGATACGTCCGCGCGCGGAATTCAGTGAAAAAGGGTTGTCCAGACGCCAGCTAGACCCACGTACATTTCGGTCGCCACGCATATTTTGTGCCTGCCGAGTTCGCGATTGTCGCGGTCATTGCGGCATATTGTAAACTGCGGCCATGTGTTCAAGTGTCTGACAAGATTTGCTTAATGTAAAAGGAAACGTATAGGATCGCTAAACACGCATGGTATGGTTTGCGTTCAACAGGAATATGAAATGACATCGGACAGAATATTTTACTTTCTCGTCGTGCTCATCGTTCTTCAGGCGGCCTGCGCGGTATTTTTTGTAAGTGATGTTCTGCACGACGGGTTCGGTCAGGGGAGTTTGATCGCATTCACACCGCATCTGTGGATCGAAACAGTCGCCACAATGGGACTGGTGTTTGGCATAATATTTGAAACCAAATATCTGCTGGAAATAATGCGCCACGCCGCTTTGATGCGGCGCAATATCAAGGTGGCCACGGGCGCCTTGAATGATGTCATCAAGGACTATTTTCACGAATGGGAATTGACGCCGTCCGAAAGCGATGTCGCGCTGTTTACCATCAAAGGGATGACAAACGGCGAGATAGCGGACCTGCGCAATTCAAGCGAAGGTACGATCAAGGCACATCTCAATGCGGTTTTTCGAAAAGCCGGGGTGACAGGTCGCCATCAGTTGGTGTGCCTGCTTGTTGAGGACCTGCTGTCAGAGCCGCTGATCACGCCGCAATAATGGCGCGGCCACGCATGTGCAGTGCGGTGGTGATTCACCTGTATTTGTCCCTGTGGATAAGTCTGATATAAGGTCTTCAGTGATGGTGCCAGGGGCGAATCGATGATCGGTGGTCGCATTTTAGGAGCGGTTTTGGTTTTGGCCCTATACGGGCATGGACCCGGTGCTGCTTCGGGATTGACAAAGTCCAACCTGAAATTGCTGGACGGGCGTTTGGCCAAACAATACGAGGGGTCCAAGCGGTTGCTGCCGCAAAGCGACATCCCAAGATATCTTGGCGGATACACCGGCGAATACCTGCCCATGGCTGAAAAAATTGCCGCCGAAATGGGTGTGCCGGTTGATTTGTTTGCCCGTCTTATTCAGGCCGAAAGCAACTGGAATCCCAACGCTTTGTCGCCCGCCGGAGCGATCGGTCTGGCACAGCTGTTGCCGGAAACCGCAAAAAAACTGGGCGTCGACCCATTTGATCCCGAGGATAATCTGCGCGGCGGTGCGCTTTATCTCAAACAGCAATTCATGCGGTTCCGAAGCTGGAAACTGGCGCTGGCGGCCTATAACGCCGGGCCCGAAGCGGTGGAAGAATACGACGACGTCCCGCCGTTTCCGGAAACGCAGGCCTATGTGCTGGCCATCATGGGAGGCTAAGCTTCGAGCGCGCCACCGGCCGCTTTCCACTGGGCAATCGAGCCGATATTTTGGACGTCTGAATAGCCCAGTTCGGCCAGTGTTTTCACCGCCATCGCTGCGCGCGCTCCGCTGGCGCAATAGATCAATATAGGTGCATCCGGATTGAGATCGGCATGTTTGTCGGGGTGGCGCGGATCAGCCATCGTTTTCAACGATAAAAGGGGAATATGCACCGCACCGCTGGCTTTGCCTCCAGCCTCTACTTCTTTGTTTTCGCGCACATCAAGCAGAACAGCCGCACCGTCCGCGACTTTGGCAATGGCGTCGACCATGGCTATCGACGGGGCACTTCCGCCAAATAATTTTGCAAAAGAAAAGCTCATGTCACGGGCCACCTTGGCTGGAAAAGACGTCACGGTGACGTGAATATATTCCATTTAGAGAATATATCAAGCCCGCCACCGGATATTCATCTTTTGTTCTTTTTTGGGCTTGGAATAGCAGACTTGATCCACTACCTGTTATCTTCAGGGGTGGAGCCGGCATATGAGCGATTTGAAATTCATCGAGATCCGGGGCGCGCGCGAGCATAACCTCAAATCGATCGACGTGAATATACCGCGCGACCAGCTGGTCGTCATCACCGGGCTGTCTGGCTCGGGCAAGTCGTCGCTGGCGTTTGACACGATCTACGCCGAGGGGCAGCGCAGATACGTTGAATCATTGTCGGCCTATGCACGGCAGTTTCTGGACATGATGCAAAAGCCCGATCTGGATCATATTTCGGGTTTGTCGCCGGCCATTTCGATCGAGCAGAAAACCACCAGCAAAAACCCGCGCTCCACCGTTGGTACGGTCACAGAGATATACGACTATCTGCGCCTGCTGTTTGCCCGCGCCGGCACGCCGTATTCCCCCGCCACCGGGTTGCCGATCGAAGCGCAACAGGTCAGCGAGATGGTGGATCGGATCATGGCCATGGACGCAGGGGTCCGCGCCTACCTTCTGGCCCCGATCGTGCGCGACCGAAAAGGCGAATACCGCAAGGAATTCATGGACTTGCAAAAACAGGGGTTTCAACGGGTCAAGGTTGACGGTGCGTTTTACGACCTTGAAGACGCGCCGAAACTGGATAAAAAATTCCGCCACGATATCGACGTGGTGGTCGATAGGATCGTTATCCGCGATGGGCTTGAAACCCGTTTGGCCGATAGTCTGCGGACTGCGCTTAATCTGGCGGACGGCATCGTCTATCTTGAAACTGTCGCTGACGTTCCCGAAAGCATTACTTTTTCTGAAAATTTTGCCTGCCCGGTCAGTGGTTTCACCATCCCCGAAATCGAGCCACGTCTGTTTTCGTTCAACGCACCATTCGGGGCCTGTCCCGATTGCGACGGTCTGGGGGTCGAGCTGTTTTTTGACGAAAATCTCGTGGTGCCCGATAAATCGCTGTCGCTCTATAACGGGGCGCTGGCCCCGTGGCGCAAAGGGAAGTCACCCTATTTTTTACAAACGATTGAGGCGATAGCGCGGCACTACGAATTCGAGCGCGACCTGCCGTGGACCGACCTGCCGCCCTACGTCAAACAGGTCATGCTTTATGGTTCGGGTGACGATGAAATC